>NZ_JADDIL010000091.1:0-33160 GCF_020826795.1 Microtetraspora sp. AC03309
AGGCTCCACGCCTGTTTCCGGCGTTCTCTGTTCGTCCGCGTGTCTGCCCGCGTGTGATCGTTTCTGCTCAGGAAAGCCCTACTGTCCGAGTCGATCACGCTGAGAAAACGTCATTGGCGGAGGTCAGCAGTAGTCGAAGTAGACCTGCTTGACGATGTTCTCGCGGACGCGGTTGCGGGCGTTCTCGGCGAGGCTTGAAGTGTTGGATATCGCGGTCACGGTGAAGTTGACCTTGGAGAAGGTGTTGGGGTTGTAGCTGGTCTGGGCCGGGGCGAAGGAGACCTCGACGGTGGTGGTGCCGTCGGTGCCGAGAACGGCGTTGGGCGGGTTGTAGGCGATGGCGTACCCGTACCGCCGCAGCGCGCTCTGCGCGAACGAGCGGGCGTCCTTGTAGCAGATGCTCTTGGTGAAGTAGCCCGAGTGCCAGGCCAGCGGCGCGGCGGACATCGTGGTGGTCGTGGTGGCGGCGGTGCTCGCCGTGGCGGCGGAGGCCGGGATGATCGCCGAGGAGGCCACGGCGATCGCGGCGAAGGCCAGGCCCAGTCGAGTCTTGCGCGTGAGGTCCGTCATCTTTCTCGTCCCTTCCGGTGAACGTGCGCTGCCGCGAGCCGGCGGCGGTGATTTCTCGTGCGGAACGGTCCCGGTGGAAGGCGGGTCCGCGCATGTGTTTCCGCCCGCGACAGAGCCCGGGGCGACGGAGTGGTTGGCATCTGGAGGGGCACACCGGACGGCCGCTGCCCCGCCCCTGGGAAGTGGTGGAGACGGTACGCGGACCCTTGATGTTGTCGCCGAACGTCCAGCCCTTCGGACACGTTCGGAGAATTGGCACTCGACCGACGACGGCCGTCGTTGTGGCCCTTCCATCATGACGGGCGGGCGTCGAGCACGCTCCTTGGATCAGTCGCGAGCACCGTTGTTGACCGCGCCGACGACGCCGCCGTCGACGAGCAGGTCGGTGCCGGAGATGAAGCTCGCGGCGGGGCTGAGCAGGAAGTCGGCGGCTGCGGCGATGTCCGCCGGGGTACCGACACGCTTGGCGTTGGAGGCGTCGATCATCATCCGCATGACGGCACCGTGTTCGCCGTTCAGCTCCGACTGGCCCATAGGGGTCGCGATGATGCCGGGGCTGATCGAGTTGACCCTGGCGCCGCGGGCGCCCCAGCTCTGGCTCGCAGCCTGCACGCGCAGCAGGTTGGCCCGCTTGGCGAAGCTGTAGGCGGTGCCGCTGTCGGGAAAGTTCGCCTGGGCGGTGATCGGCAGGGACAGCAGGTCGTCGGCCGGAGCGGTGGCCAGCTGCAGCGCGTCTTCGCGGGCGGGGGCCGGGTAGCCGTGGCCGGCCATACTGGCGATGACCACGCCCGCCCCGCCGGGCGCGACGACCTGGCCGAACTCTTCCAGCACCAGAGCGACGCCAAGCAGGTCGACGGCCAGGATCGCGGGCACGGGAGCCTGCACCGGCGACAGGCCGGCGGTGTGCACCACAGAACGGACCTCTCCCAGGGACGCGGCCTGCGCGGCCAGCGCGGCGACCGACTCGCGGGAGGAGACATCGACCTCTGCCGGGGTCACCTCATAGCCCTCGGCGCGGAGCCGCTGGGTCACCGACGCCAGCAGATCCTGGTTGAAGTCCGCGAGCAGCAGATGAGTGCCGGGCCCGATGCGCCGGGCGATGGCCAGTCCCATGCCGCCGACGCCGATGACCACTGCGACATACCGAGTCATGATCTCCACTTTTCGTTGAGTCCCGATGCTGAGCCGATGGATCGATTCCATCACATGTCGGATAATCGACACCTGTCGGCATACTAGACTGCCGAGGTGCCTGCTCAGCGATTCACGGACCGTCGCCTCCGACGCACCCGGACGGCGCTGGAGCACGCGCTGCTGGAGCTCCTCGCCGAGCGCGAACTGGGCCAGATCTCGGTCGCCGACCTCACCAGGCGCGCCGACGTCAACCGCTCGACGTTCTACGAGCACTACACGAGCGTGGACGACCTGGCCGCCCGTGCGTGCACCGCGATGTTCGACGAGCTGATCGCCGCCACTCCGGTGATCTCCCCGCACCAGGCGCCACCGCCCGATGCCGTGACGAGCGACGCCCTGGCCGGAGTGTTCGCCCACGTCGCCGAGCATGCGCACCTCTACCAGGCGCTGCTCGGCGACGACGGCAGCGCGAATGTGATCAACTACCTGCACCGGCGGATCAGCGTCGCCGTCCACGTCAACCTCACCGTGCCCGACTCCGGGACCCACGCCGACGATCCGGCCGAGGTTCCCCGTGACACTGCGGCGGCGTTCCTCGCGGGTGCCCTGCTCGGCACCGTCATGGACTGGCTGCGCCATGACTGTCCCGGCACTCCCGAGCAGGTGGGCGCCGCCATCTGGCCGCACCTTCTCGCCGTCGCGTCGGCGACAGGCTATGCGGCCCAGGCCGGCCCGGGAGAAGCGCGCGTTCCCTGAGCCATGGGGCGAGTCGCGCCGGGCGGAGCTCGGCCTGCCACAGCCAGGCCATCCTGTCCCGCCGTACCGCGTCGACCGGCCGCCGTCAGGCGGCGGGCGGCGTGCGGCCCTGGCCTCCACGGTCGCCTCGCGCAGCCTCGCGGTGTCCGGCCCGAGGACGTTGATGCGGAGCGAGTACCTCATGCGCATGAACGGTGCCGCGCCGCCGGGTCTCGCCACTCGGGGGTTCGGTCGGCTGCTGCGCGCCCTCAGCAGCCGGATCTGACGCCGGCGGCGACCTTTCCAACCGGGCAGTCATCATCTCGATCTGGTGGCCGGCGTGGCCCGACATCCCCCATCATTACAGTTTGCGATCAAATGATCGCCGACAGTGGCGGCGGTGAAGGGGTGCATGCTGTGGTTGCCGAGCGGAAGATCCCCGCGGAGTGGATGACGAGCTGGCCTCGTCCCGGCGAACCGATCGATGTGGGCACGCAGGACCTGCCGCACCTCGACTGCGGCGCCGAGTGGTGGCGGTTCGCCGCCGACCTGCGCGATGAGCGCGGGGAAGAGCTCCAGTTGATGGTCAGCTTCCTGAGTCACCGGACCGCCAGGACAGATGGCAGCCCGCTGGTCTCTCACGGGCTTTGCTGGGCGCACAGCGCTGCGGGCGGTTCGACGTACCGAACCGAGACCTGGCGTGATGCCGGCGCGGTGGAGCTGACCTGTATGGACACCGCCAGAGGCTGGGACCCGTGCCTGCACGAGGCGGTACAGGAGGCATGTTCGGGTGGGCGGCCGATCCCCCCTGATCGGCTGTTGCCCGGCCCGGTCCGAATCGCCGGTGATCGGCTGCGTCTGGATTTCGGCGGTGTCGCCGAACTGTCCGAAGAAGCCGAGGGCAGCTATCGGATCGTCCTACGCGACGACCAGGAGAGCTGGCAGCTGCGGTTGCACAGCCTCAAGCCCGCCGTGCCGGAAGCGATACACCTGGGAGCACCGCTCGGAGTGGACGAGGGGCGTTACACCTATGTCGTGCCTCGCTTGGCGGTAAGCGCCACGCGGAGCCGGCAAGGGCGGCAGATCGCCGCGTTGTCCGGCGTGGCGATGTACCAGCACACCTTCGGCGCCGCCGACTTTCCGCAGGCCGGCACCCGTACGCCGATCGACCACAGTCGGACGTGGGCCGGAGTGCATCTGGACAACGGGTGGGAGGTGGTGGCCTTCCAAGCCCGCACCGCGGATGTCGCGGGGGGCAGGGTGGCCGATCGGCCCGCGTCCGTGGTGCTCGTGGCCCCCGACGGCACTCGTCATGAGGCGTCGGCGCAGTTGACCGGAGCCGCGTCGTGGACGTCGACGACGACACTGAACTCCTATCCCACCGTCTGGCAGGTCGAAGCACCCCAGGCGGGATTGTCGCTGCGGGTCCGCGCCCGCTTCCCCGAGCAGGAACGGCGCGTCGTCTTCGGCCTGGGCGCGCTGCTGGAAGCCGGCGCCACGGCCGAAGGAGCGTTGCACGGCCGGCCGGTCCGCGGCCGCGGCTGGCTGGAGGTCCTGCCGTTCACCCGCATCCTCAGCTTCGAGCGCCATATGGAGCGGTTGCGTGAGATCACCCACGCCGAGGTCGTGCGCCTGTATCCCGATGCTCCCGAACCTGTCGCGATGGCCGCGCTGGCCGGGCTGGACATCCGCTCCGAACCGCTCATCGACGTCGTCGCCGAGCCGTTGCACCGCTCACTGGTACTGCCGGTCCGGCACATGGCCGACGCCATGGGCAAGGGCTGGCGCAGCTACGCCGCGATCGCGGCGATGGAGATGCTGGGTGTCAGCAGTCAGCCGTATCGGGAACTGACGGCGCTGGCCGAACTGCTGCACACGGGCAGTCTCATCGTCGACGACGTGGAGGACAACGCCCCGATGCGCCGGGGTCGAGCGGCCGTTCATGCGGTGTTCGGCCCGGCTACCGCCATCAACACCGGGACACACGCCTACTTCGTCTTCGACCAGATCGTCCGCGACCTGCTGCCCGATGACCCGCGACGACGGCTGCGCCTGTATCAGGCATACCTGGACGGCCTGCGCCGCAACCACGCCGGCCAGGCGCTGGACATCCTCGGCCACCACGACGCCATGGACGCCGCCATCGACGCAGGGGATCCCACCACAGTGCTGCAGCGGGTGCGGACCACGCACCGTCTCAAAACCGGCGGAGTGGTCCGCGGCGTGGGCGAGTTCGGTGCGATTCTGGCCGGCGCGGATGGCGAGCGGTTCGCCGCGATCAGCGCCTATTACGAGGCCGTGGGGCTGGCCTACCAGATCAGCGATGACGTCGCGGACCTGCGCGGCGTGCTGACCTCTTCCACGGACGCCGACTCCCGGATCGCCAAGCTCGCCGGTGAGGACATCCGCGAGGCCAAGGTCACCCTGCCCCTGGCCCACGCCGTCACCCTGCTGCCCCAGCCTCGGCTACGGGAGATCTGGGACATCGTCCGCGCCGGCAACGCCGACCGGGCCGCCGCGGCCGACGTCGTCGAAACCCTGCAGCGCTGCGGCGCCATCGCGGCCTGCCTCGCAGAAGCCCGCCACGTGATCGATCAGACCTGGCAGCCGCTGCAGGATCTGCTGCCCGTCAACCATCACACCGTCATGATCCGCGCCCTCGGCATCTACGCCGCCCAGCGGCATCTCGACGAATGACCCCTCCCACCGGCCTGTTGGGCGTGGTGCCTCTTTCGGCTACGCTACAAGTATTCAGGAAGCCTTAGAAGGTTGGTTTATAAAGTGACCGAAGAACCTGCACATGCGGCGCCGTTCCTGCCACAGCTCATCGGTCAGGCGTTCAACCTGATCCTCGACGAGCTCTACCACCACCTTGTCGAGGCCGGACACGAGGATCTGCGACCCACCCACTGCCTGAATGTGTTCCGGTTCATGGACTGCGACGGCACCCGGCCCACCACGCTGGCCCGCCGAGCCGGGATGACCCCTCAGGCGATGAGCGAGCTCGTGGGCTACCTGGAACAACGCGACTACGTGCGACGTGTCCCTGACCCGACCGACGGCCGGGGCCGTGTCGTCATCTACGCCGACCGGGGAACCCGCGCCGCCGAGATCAGCGCCGGGTACTTCGCGGACTTGGAGGCCCGCTGGGGTGCGATCGTCGGATCCGACCGCCTCCAGGACGTCAATTCCGCCCTCACTCAGATCCTCGACGCCGCCCCGGCTCACGGCGCCCGCAAGTCGAGAGTCCCCGCACCGTGAGCCGGCCATCCGGAGCACTCGTCAACTACTGGGACCGGCAGGCGGCCACCTACGACAGAAGGTTGGCCGGGGTCGAACGCCGGTTCTTGGCGGACAGCCGCCGCTGGGTCTGCGGCCGGGCCCGCGGCGCCACTCTGGAGATCGCCATCGGCACCGGCGCCAACCTCCCCCACTACCCTGACGACGTCGACCTGACCGGCATCGACTGGAGTCCCGCCATGGTCCACGCCGCACACAGGCGGGCAGACCGGGTCCACCGGGCCGTCAGTCTCCACCAAGCCGACGCGACCGCGCTGCCCTTCCCCGCGGCGACGTTCGACACCGTCGTCAGCACCTTCGCCCTGTGCTGCATCCCCGACGAACGCGCCGCTCTCGTCGAGGCGCTCCGCGTACTGCGGCCCGGGGGCCATCTACTGCTCGCCGACCACGTCGCGGCGTCCTTCTGGCCGCTGCGTGCACTCCAGCACGCCGTGGACCTGGTCAGCGTCCCCCTGCAGGGCGAGCACTACACCCGCCGCCCCGTCACCACCCTGCGCGGTCTCGGTGTCGTCATCGAGGAGACCGAGCGCCTGACCATGGGCGCGATCGAACGCGTCAACGCCCGTAAGCCCCACTGACCCGAGCGGACCCGCGACCTCACGTCGGCCGCGGGGCGCGGGGTGCGGGCAGTCGTCGTGCCAGGGGACCGGGGAGCCACCAGTTGCGGGAGCCGAGGACGCGCATCAGTGCCGGGACCAGCGCCAGCCTGATGACGGTGGCGTCCAGTGTGATCGCGGGTCGCGACGGCCAAGCCGAGTTGGGCCAGCTCGTGGCGGTGCGCGGTGAGCAGCGCGGCGAAGGTGGTGACCATGACGGCGGCGGCGACGGTGATGGGGCGGGCGGTGTGGCGCAGGCCGTGGACGACGGCGGCGGTGTTGTCGCCGCTGTGGTGGTAGTGCTCGGCGACGCGGTGGATGAGGAACATCTCGTAATCGATCGACAGACCGAACACCAACGTGAAGGCCAGCAGCGGGATCAGCGTGTTGACCTGGTGGCCGACCAGGTCAGGGATGTGGCGGGTGGCCAGGGTCAGCAGGCCGAACGCGGCGGTGACGGCGAGCAGGTTCATCACGACGGCTTTGATGGGCAGCAGGATGCTGCGGAAGGTCACCAGCAGGAAGGCCAGCGACCAGCCGAGCACCAGCGCGATCACCGTGCCGAGCTGGGTGGTGCTCTCCTCGATCAGATCGGAGAAGATCGCATTGGGCCCGGTCACCAGGACACGCTGGCCGGGCGGGAGCAGGGTCGGAGCATACTGGCGGGATATCTGCCGCGCCAGCGCTGTGCTCGCCGGTTCATCGATGTGCGTACGGATGACGACGAGGACGACGGTCAGGTCGCGGCCATTGTCGATGGGGGCCGCCGAGGCGACCCTCGGGTCCTCCCTGAGGGTGGCGATCAGCGCGCCGGTGTCGACGGGCGGGGCGTCGACGGGATGGGGCAGCACCACGGCCAATGAGGAGGAGATCTGGTCGGCCTCCATGTACGCCAGGCCGCGCCCGAAGTCGGTCTGGACGATCGAGGCACGGTCCAGGTCGACGCCCAGCCGTAGACCGGTCACCGGCGCGGCGGCCGCCACCAGCACGCCGGTGCAGGCCAGCGTGTAGGCGATGGGGTGACGCATCAGGTGACGCGCCCAGCGGCTCCACCCGGTGCCGCCGTCCCCGTCGTGTTCCACGGCACGGTGTTCCACAGCACGGTGTTCCACGGCGTGATGTTCCCTGGCGCCGCGGCGGATCCGCGTCCGGCGGTGCTCAGCCCTCGGCCGCGGGCGCGGCCATCTCAGCCGCCCGCTCAGCCGCCCGCGCCCGAGCCACCGGTCGGCGGCCACCAGTACGGCCGGGAGCAACGTCAGGGCCGCCGCCGCGGCGACCACGGCCGCTATGCTCACCGCGGCCGCCATGGTGCGGATCATCGATGTGCGCACCACGAGCAGCGCGACCGCCGTCAGCGCGACCGCCAGTGCGCACCAGCCCGCCGTCCGTCCGGCGGTGCTCGTCGCGATGCCCGCGGCTTGATGGCGATCGTGCCCGATGTCGCGGGCCTGGCGGTAACGCAGCAGGATGAGCAGCGCGTAGTCCAGCCCGAGTCCCATCCCGACGGTGGCCACGACCGCCAGCATGAAGGTGTCCGTCTCCACCCCGAGCCGGCTCGCCACCGCCAGCGCTCCCAGGGCCGTCACCATCACGGTGCCGGCCATCGCCAGCACCACCAGAGCGGCTCCGGCTGTCGCCAGGCCGATCAACAGCGCCAGCAGCGCCACCGGAACCGCTACCAACTCGGCCCGCCGCAGGTCGGCCAGATCGGCTCGCTTGGCCTCCGCGAGCAGCGCGGTCTCGCCCACGACGTGAGCGTCGAGGCGAGAGCCGGATGCCAGACGTGCGGCTCGCTGGGCGGCGGCGCGCAGCAGCGGCAGCGCCGCCTGACGCGCCCGTTGGTCCCCGTTCACGCCCACGATCGCGTAGGTACGCCGCCGATCCTGCCCGGGGATCGGAGGCAGGAGCTGCACCCCGCCCACCTGCGGCTGCGCTGACACGGCGCTTATGGCGGCCTGGAGCGCGCGCGAATACACCGCGTCATCGTCCTGCAGCATGGCGGAGGCGAAGACGAGCATCATCTGCTCGGAGCCCAGCCGTGGAAATCCTCGCTCCAGCAGGTGCGCCCCGGTCAGCGAGGGTGATCCGTTCACCCGCACGGCCGGAGCACTGGCGCGCTGGAGCAGGCCGGGCACCATCAGGGCCGATCCGGCCAGCAGCACCAGCCACGCGGCGAGCACCGCCCGATGATGGCGTGCCGCCACCTCACCCAAGCGGCGCCAGACGGGACGGTGACCCGCGCCGGCGGACGCACGCGACGCAGGAGACGCCTGGTCGGTCGATGCTCGCGACGACAGAGGCATCCGGCCACCTCCCGTAAGAGATCCTCAAACTGTGTTACAAATAGCTGCCAAGCAATCACAGATAGTAGTCACATAATGGAGGACGAGATGATCCGCCGATCCCGCTCCGGGCACCTGCGCCGGCTCGCCATCGCCACCGTGACCGCCGGCCTCGCCGTACCGCTCCTGGCTTCCGCCGGGTCCGCCCAGGCCACGCGCACACCCGCCGCCCGGACCGGCACGCTCGGTGCACCGGACCCGGCGACGTTGATCTGTGCCATGCGCACCGCGCCCAAATTCCCCATCACCTTCACTCCGCCACTGCGTGACGCGGCGGCACAGCCGACCGAGGCGCGGGGCGTCATGCTCTTGGAGCGCTGCTCCTCACCCAACGGCAAAGCGGCCGACATCGCCTCCGGCAGGCTTGAGATCACCGGCAGCGCCGCCGCCAGTTGCCGAAGCGCCACCAACGTGCGCGGAACCGGGACCGTCACCTGGCAGGACGCGCAGGGCAAGAGCGTGGGCACCTCCAAGCTCACCACCGAGTCGAGCCAGACCGCCGGCTCCAGCCCGACCGACAGCCTGCTGAGCGGCAGCGTCTCCTCCGGCCGTCTCAGCGGCCGACAGGTCGGCGCGATGGCCACTCCCACCACCGATCTTGGGCAGTGCACCTCCCCCTCGGGCCTTTCCGAGTTGAGCGGAGCCGGTCGGCTCTCCTTCGCCTGACCGTTCAGGGCTCGATAGGAGGGACGCCCACCCGTGTCCCCTGATGCCGGTGCTCGGAGTTCCGCGCACCGGCATCCGCGTTCGGCGGCCACTGACCGAGGACGGAGACGGCCTCGGTCGTGAAGGGGCCAGTGATCAGGAGCCCGCTGCCGGCACGGGCGCGCTCTCGCCGCTTCGGTGGACGCCGGCACGCAGCGGGTAGCGCAGGAAGCAGCCGAAGGCCACCGCCAGCACGGCCAGGGGCACCCCGCCCAGCATCAGCCGGACGCCCGTCACGACGGAATCGGGCTGGAGCGCCACGCCCGCGCGGTATCCGGACCTGGACAGCACGACGCTGATGATCACTGCCTGCAGGGACACCGCCCAGCGGACGATGAACCCGTTCATCCCGAAGTACATCCCCTCGCGGCGTGCGCCCGTCCTGCGCTCGTCGTCGTCGATCACCTCGGCGAGCAGGATCTCCAGGAGGACCAGCATGCCCGCGATCCCCACCCCGACCGCGGCTCCGGTGACGGCCGCGAGGGCGAGGTTCCCGATGAAGAGGAACGGCACGAGGGCCACGCCGTACACGATGATCGCGGCCAGGACGGCGCGGCGAGGACCGATCCGGGTGGTGACCCGGCTCCACACGTAGACCAGCGGGATCGCGGTGACGAACACCGCGCCCAGGATGACCGTGTTGGCGGAGTCCGGCTCGCCCAGGGCGTACTTCGTGAAGAACGGGATGCCCGCCTGAAGTAGGGCGAAGGTCAGTTGCAACAGGAAACTGCCCAGGACGTACGTGACGAACGCCCGGTTGGTGAGCGTGTAGCGGATCGCGGCGAGGAACCCGAAGGTTTCGCGCTCCGTCCGGGCCCGCTCGACCGATCCGGTCAGCGACAGCGCGAAGAAGGCCAGCGAGACGACGCCGAATGACACGCCCATCGCGGCCCATCCGATGGTGCCGTAGAGCACGGGCGCGGCGGCGACTCCGAGGATCATGCCGACGATGGCGAACATCTGCCGCCACGACGCGGCGGCCGCCCGCTCGGCGATGGTGGTGAACATCTCCGGGAAGAGCGCCACGTAGTTCAGCACCACGACGACGAACAGCACGTCGTAGACGAGCACCGCGATCAGGAAGTACCAGAACCTGGCGGTTCCGCCGTCCACCAGCGGGATCCAGATCATGGTGAACGCCGCGGCCAGCGGCACCATGCCGATCGCGATGTACGGCACGCGCCTGCCCCAACGTGTACGCGTCCGGTCGGACACGTGCCCCGCGAGGGGGTTGAGCAGGGCGTTCACGATGCCGTGGATGACCATGGCGACGCCGATGAGCGCCGGATCGACACCGAGGTGGTCCACGTAGTAGAAGGTGGCGAAGGTCGCGAACGCCTGCGCGAGCAGGTTGACCGAGAGGTTGCCTGACCCGTACGCCAGCACGCCGCGGCGGCCGATCATCGGGCCCTCTGCAGGGCACGCAGGTCGGCCCAGCCGATGAGGGTGACGCCTTCCTCGGCGATCACGCGGCGTACCTCCGGGTCGGTGAAGAGGCGCAGCTCCATGGCGCGTTTCGCGTGGTGCGGCATGATATGCCGCAGTTCGGCCGTCTCCTCGAACGGATGGATGTAGATCTCGGTCACGCCCGGGCGCAGCGCCCGGATCAGCCCGATCATGTCGTCCCTGACGCTCTCGTACGTCTCCCCCTCGGCCTGCTCGAAGGTCAGCGTCCAGAGCCGGTCGAGGATCACCACCCCGGCCGCGTCCGCGGCCTCCGCGCGGGCCTGGACCACCGGCTCCAGCTCCTCGGGCAGGCCCATGCCGTCCAGGGTGCGGGGCAACCGGAACGGCAGGCCGTGCTCGGCGCACACCGTGAAGACGACGTCCAGGAAGTCCCTGCCGGTCGCCAGGCCGTACAGGCTGCCCATGTGGTTGTCGGCGTGCGAGGGGTCCAGGCCGAGGGTCACGGCCCTGCGGATCTGGTTGGTGATCTCGGCGCGGACCTCATCCGGGTCGGCCCGCTCCTCGACTGTTCGGCAGTCGGCGGGGAAGTAGCCGGCCTCGTCCACCAGGGAGGACACCGCGCGGTCACGGGTCACCGGGCCCCAGCGGTATCCCTCCCACTCGCTCGTGAAGGTGAGGTGGACGCCCACGTCGTACCCGCCGGCGGCCGCCGTACGGACCGCGTCGGGGGCCCACGGGCACGGCGTCATGACGGTCGCCGAACTGATGGCGCGGGCGGCGAGCAGGGAGGTGATGCCCGTGTTCGCCGCCCGGCACATGCCGTAGTCATCGGCGTTCACGATCAGCAGCCGGTCCTCCGACCGGCCGCCGAGCCGTTGTGCGAGGTTCACGTGGTGTCCCCTTTCCTGGAGCCGCGCGGTTGGCCGGCCGGGTCGGTGTCGTACGGTCGCCCCGCACCGGTGGCGGCGGCGAAGGCGTGCTCTCTCGCGTGATGGCGGGCGAGCCAGGCAGCGCCGCGCAGGACGGCGTCCTCGGGCACGCCGCTCGGGATGATCGTGATCGGGAGGGGCGCGGCGTCTCTGGCGAGGTGGTGGCGGACGCGGCCGAGCAAAAGGTCGGCGCTGGCGCCCACTCCGCCACCGAGCACGAACAGCTCCGGCTCGATGACCAGGGCGATGGAGGCCGCCACGTGAGCGATCCTGCGGGCGGTCGCGTCGACGACCGCGAGCGCCTTCTCGTCGCCGGCCCTGGCACGTACGAAGAGTTCGCGAGGCGACGGCGTGCCCCCGATGCCAGCCTCCCTGGCCTGTTCGGCGATGCGGCGGGCGCCGAGCACCTCGGTGCCGAGTTCGGTCGCGGGATGGGGCAGGAACCCCACCTCGCCCGCTCCCCCGGCGAACCCCCGGTGCAGGCGGCCACCGAGCACCACTCCGGCGCCGAGGCCGACACCGACGCCGAGCAGGACGAAGTCCCCGACGTCCGCGCAGGCGCCGAACCGTTGCTCGGCGATGGCGGCGAGGTTGACGTCGTTCTCCAGGATCAGGGGCACGGGCAGATCACGCTCGATCGCCTCGACCAGTCCCTTGCCGCCCTGTGGGAGCCCGTAGGCGCGGCGGATGGTGTGGCCGTCACGCCCCACGATCGCGGGTACGCCGATCACGGCCTGGCCGATGGCGCCCAGCTCGGTTCCGGCCCGCTCGGCGCACTCGGCGGCGAGGGCGGTCACCGCCGCCGCCGTCGCGGCGGCCTGCCGCCGGGGTGCCGGGGTCTCCGCCTGGGCGAGCACCTCCCCTACCGCGTCGACGACGGCGGCGCGGATCCGCAGGTGCCCGATGTCGACGCCGAGGCCGAGCGCGCAGCCGGGGTCGATCTGGTAGAGGGTCGCGGCGGGCCCTCTGCGGGTGGTGTCTGTGCCCGCCTCCGTGACGACCTTCCGCGTGATGAGCTCGCGCAACGCCTGGGCGACGGTGGTCTTGGACAGGCCCGTGGCCCTCGTGATCTCCGGGCGGCCCATCGGCCCCTCACGGTCGATGACGTCGAGCACGGCGCGCGCGTTGATCGACCGGAGCAGGCCCTGTGGCCCCGCCAGGTAGTCCGCGCCCATCGGTCACCTCTGGTTTCCGACCCCGGTAGGTCGGAAACTTTCCTACTTGGGATGAGCGCATTCTTATCCGATCGGAGGCCACGCGACAAGGGGGCGCCCGGATCCGGGGGCGGCACGACCGGTATCGGGGCCCCCGCAGCAAACGGCGCTGACGGTGCGGGCCGCAGCCATGTACCGGACAAGGTCCCTTGTCCGGTACATGAACCTGACGCCACCTCGGCAAAGTGAGGGAGGCAGGAAGCCGACGAGGTATCCGGTCCGACCTCCTATCGATCCTCTTGGCTCACGAACGCGGCCGGCCCCTCGACGGTCGGTCCTCCGACCGCGTGACGTCGAAAAGTGATCGTCATAGGCGTCGTGTTGCTCCAGTACCCGGCCGGGCTTCCGGGAGGAGGTTCGCCGGCGATTCCGGGAGCCAGAGGCGGGAGCCGCCGTGCCGCAGCCGTACGAGGAAGGCCAGGACCCCGGCCAGGCCTGTGTTGAAGCCGGCCAGATCCAGCTCCCCGGTCTCGTCAGGAGGCACCAGGCGACCGTCCCGGAGAGCGGTGCGCAGGTGGATGTTGACGGCCAGGTCCTCGGCCCAGTCGCGGTACCGCTCGTCCTGGCACGCGTCGGCGAGGTCGATCAGGAATTCGCCGTCGCCGGCCAGCCCGTGGCACTGGGAGATCCCGGCATGCCAGCGAGAGCGGTGGACCGCGACGGCCGCCCGCGAGGCGGCCGCACGGAGCCGGTCGTCGCCGGTCTGCCGCCACAGGCGCACCAGGAACGTGCCCACCCCGGAGGAGCCGCTGCACCAGTGGGTCATCAGCGGGCCGTCATCCCCCTCTCCGCTCGGCCAGTAGGCGGCTCCGCCTTTCACTTCGGCGACCGACAGGAGGGTGTCGGCCGCGCGGACGGCCAGGTCGAGGCAGCCGGCGTCGCCGGTGGCCCGTGCCGTGGCCAGCAGGAACGCTCCTACTCCCGCGACGCCGTGCGCGAAGCCGTAGTGGGTGACGCCGGCGAGCACGGAGGCGAAGTCCCGCGCGATCGGCCACACGGTGAGCCCGTTCCGGTTCTCGGCCGCGGCGGTCAGCGCCCGCGCGGCCTGTCGCGCCCGGTTCAGGAATTCGTCCTCTTTCGTGACCTCCCAGAATCGGAGCTGGGTGAACCCGGCCCCGGCCGCACCGTGGCAGACGTCCGGGTTCGGCCACTCGACCGGGACGCGCAGGGCGAGATCGGCGGCGAGGTGGACGACGTCCTCGTCGCCCAGCGCCCGCCCGGCCTCCAGCAGCGCCCAGGCGGTGCCCGAACGGCCGAAGTGCAGTCCCGGCAAGGACCGCGGCTCGCGCGTCACATGTCGGGCGATCCAGCTCGCCACCGTCGCCACCGCCTCCCTCAGTGCCGGGTCCGGCCGGGTCTCGTAGACGCGGGTGAGAACACCCAGGACCCCGGCGGCGCCGTACTGGACGTTCAACGGATCGCAGGTCTCGCCGAACCCGGGCGACTTCCAGAGCCTGCTGGGGTTGTCCGGCTCCATGGTGAGGAGCAGATGCTCGGTCGCGTGGACGATCATCTGATCGACGTCCACCGGTTGCCCGGGCGGCGCGTCGTCGCGGTCGTCGGCGTGTGGTCGCTCGGGCCCGGCGAGGAACGCACGTACGGAGTCCAGGGACGGGCGTCGCGCCGGGTCCGGGTGCAGCAGCGGGACGATGATCCCGGCCATCCGCCGCGCGGCCGCGTTACCGGCGGCGAAGCGGCGCAGCCAGATGTCGATCCGCTCCAGGTACGTCCGCGTCTGCGGCTCGTCGGGGGCGAGCAGCGGATCGACCCCGCTCACGAGATAGAAGAGGGTGGCGCCCAGGCTGTAGAGGTCGGTCGCGAGCTGGGGTGTGCAGATCCGCGGTCCGTCGACCTGCTCCGGCGCCGCGTACCCGGGCGTGTACGCCTGGGTGACCCGCTCCCCTGTCCCGGCGAGCGTCTCGAGGTCGATCAGGCGCAGGTCGCCGTCCTCGGTGACCATGATGTTGTTGGGGTTGAAGTCGCGATGCACCAGCCCCTTCGCATGCACCGACTCCATCAGCTCGACCAGGCCGCGAGCGATCCGCTCGGCGGTGTCCGGCGAGAGACCCCATCCCTCGCCGTCGTCCGGCTCGATGTTCTCGGCCACCCACTGGCGTAGCGTGACGCCCTGTACCGCCTCCTGGACCAGGAACAGATCACCCTGCTGTTCGAACAGTTC
Source organism: Microtetraspora sp. AC03309 (assembly GCF_020826795.1). Classification (NCBI taxonomy): domain Bacteria; kingdom Bacillati; phylum Actinomycetota; class Actinomycetes; order Streptosporangiales; family Streptosporangiaceae; genus Microtetraspora; species Microtetraspora sp. AC03309. Next base: position 15,112 of record NZ_JADDIL010000091.1, read on the forward strand.
CACCAGACGTGTCGTCGCTCCGGAGGTCTCGAACAGCTCCAGCGCCTGCGCCTCATGGCGGCGGGCGTCGCGGATGTCCTTCCCGGTCACGTCGGCCGCCGTGTGCGGGCGGGCCTGCTTGATGACGACCGTGCCCCCCGTGTGTTCGTCGGTGGCCCGGTAGACCCCGCCGCCGAAGGCATGGCGGATGACCTCTCGCACCACGTACCTGCCGTTGAGGAGAACCTGTCGCGGGCCGGTGCCGTTCGCTTCGGGCTGCGGGCTCGGCCGTTCCCTGGTGAACGGGTCCCGCGGCGCCCACGAGGGCGGGGAGAACCAGGCGTCCCGCCGATCCAGCCGCAGGCTACCGTCGGGCGCGACGAGCATCGCCTCGTAGCTTCCGTCGTTGCCCAGCATCCGTACGCCGCCGAACACCCCGAACCGGTAGTGCACCAGGCTTCCCGGGCGATAGGGCCGGTCGGACAGGATGCCCGGCCCCGGCAGCCCCTCGGTCGCCCGATGCAGGTCCTCGGCCAGAGCCCGCAGCCGGTCGTCGTCATCGTTCGGATAGACCGTGATGAACTTGCCGCCGGCACCCCGGTCGCAGAGGTCCGACACGAGTCGATGGACCTTGTCGAGGCTTCGGGCGAACTTGAACGGCGTGTTGTGGCGCACCAGGACATCGGCGCATCTGGCCAGCACCAGCGGCGCCGACAGCGGCGTCGCCGAGACGTGGAGCTTCCACCCTTGCACCTGGGAACGTCCGCCGGGCGGCTGCACGTAGCACCAGAAATCTGCGAGCTCGACCTGCCAGTCGCGTGCTTCTCGGCGGTTCAGCACGGCCCGTGCGCAGTCCACCAGAAGGGTCTCATCGCTGTCACGCCAAGCGTCGGACGACTCATCCGGGCCCCTGACCTCGATGTCCATGATCTGCTCTCCGCTCCCGACTTCCTGTGCTTCCCGTGCGCGACCTGGTGCTCCGGGTGCCGCCTGACTGCCCCAGGGTCGTCGTCACCGAGCCGGGTCGCCTCAGGGCATCCCCTGACCTCGGCCCCCAAGGTTTCGTGTGTCCACGCGAGCGGTGTTCCGCGTTCGCGGCCGGAAATCGCCGACGCGAACGGCAAATCGTCGGGGGGCGGGTACGGGTGACCCCCTGAGGAGAATCCCCGCCGGCGACGCGACCATGGGTCCGAATCGAGGAGCGCGGGGCGGTACGGCGCCGCCCGGGTCGCGGAGAAGACGACGGTTTGGGGGTGAACGATGCCGACGCATACTGCCGATCCCCGCCCGGCCATGCCGACGCAGGCGGCCGATCACCGCCCGGCGCTCGCGCGCCTGGCGCCGGCCCACACGGCGGCCGTCTCGGTGGCGACGGTCACCGCCGCGGGGGTCCGGCTGTCGCTTCCGGCCGCCATCGCGCACGTCGTCGACCAGGTGGCCACCGTTCACCGCTCCTACGGGCTCGCCCTCGCCGTGCTGGCTCTGCTGGTGGTCCGGTTGCTGACCGAGGTCGCCGGCGTGCTGGCCCAGCTCGTGGTGACCACCCGTGTCACCACCGCCCTGCGGCAGCGGATGACCCGGCATGTCTTCACGCTGGGAGTTCCCGGCACGCGTCACCTCCTCACCGGAGACCTGGTGGCTCGCTTGACCGGGGACGCCGCGGCCGCCGGCTCGCTGGTCGCCGCACGGGTCGACGCCGCGGTGGCCGCCGTGACCTCCCTCGGCGGGCTGGCCGGCCTCTGGCTGGTCGACTGGCGACTCGGGGCGGCCTTCGCCTGCATGGTGGCCCCCGTCCTGCTTCTGCTTCGGCTGCTCATGCGGCGGGTCACCACGAGTTACGGCGAGTACCTCGAACGTCAGGCGGACATAGCGGCACGCCTCACCGACGCGCTATCCGGCAGCAGGACTATCCGGGCCTCGGGCACCGCCGAGCGGGAGATCCGCCGCGTCCTCGCGCCGCTGCCCGAACTCACCCGGGCGGGGGTGGCAACGTGGGAAGCCCAGCGCAGGACCTCCTGGCAGGTTGATCTGGCGTTGGCCGGGCTCCGGGTCGTCGTGCTCATCGTGGCCGGCCTCGGAGTGGCGGCCGGGCGCGTCTCACCCGGTGAGTTCCTCGAAGTCGGCCTCTACCTGTCCTACGCCCTCGGTTTTCTCGACGGGGTCGACACCCTGGTGTATCTGGCCGACGCCCGCGCGAACGCCGACCGGGTCTTCGACGTACTGGCCGAACGGCCTCGACCGCGGCCACGGCACATCGGGGCCGCGGGGGCCGGAGGCCTTCCACCGGGACCGGGAGCGCTGTCCTTCCGGCAGGTCTCCGTGCGGTTCGGCGACCGGGTCGTGCTGGACGCGGTCGACCTCGACATCCCGGCCGGTACGGGGGTCGCCCTGGTGGGGCGGTCCGGGGCGGGCAAGACGACGCTCGCCATGCTCGCGGGCCGACTCGTCGATCCCGATGACGGTGAGGTCCTCCTCGACGGCGTCCGTGTCGACGCGATCGAGGGGCCGGCCCTGCGCCGCGAGGTCGCCTACGCGTTCGACCGTCCCGTGCTTCTCGGGCGGACCGTCCGCGACGCCCTGGCCTACGGGCGGGTGGACGCGAGCGACGAGGAGATCGAGAAGGCGATCACAATCGCCAGGGCCGAGGGTTTCGTCCGTCTGCTGCCGGACGGTGTCGACACCCCGCTCGCGGCCACGCACCTGTCGGGCGGAGAACTGCAGCGTCTCGGCCTGGCCCGCGCGGTGGCGCACGGAGGGAGGGTCCTCGTGCTCGACGACGCCACATCGAGTCTCGACACGGTCACCGAGGCCCAGGTCACCCGGGCTCTCACCGATGGACTGGCCGGCCGTACCCGGCTCGTGGTCGCCCACCGGGCGGCCACCGCCGCCCGCGCCGACCTGGTCGCCTGGCTGGACGGCGGCCGGATCCGGGCGGTCGGCCCCCACGCGCGCCTGTGGGCGAGCGAGCCGGACTACCGGGCGGTGTTCGCCGCCGTGTCACGACCGGACGAGGAGTGCGTATGAGTGGCACGGCGGCGGCCCCCCGCCTGAGCCGCCCCGCCCATGTCCTGTTGCTCCACGAGCTGCGGCAACGCCGGGGAGCCCTGGTACGCATCCTGCTCTGGTCGCTCGCCGAGTCGGTGCCGTCGTTGCTGTCCGGGCTCGCGGTGTCCGCCGCTCTGGAGCGCTTCCTCGCCCGTGACGTCACGGGCGGGATCGCGATCCTCACCCTCCTGCTGACGACGACGGCGGCGGGGGCGGTCGCCACCAATCGGATGTTCCCCTGGCTCGCGGCGGTCGTCGAGCCGGTACGCGACGCGTTCGTCACCGCTGTGGTCAAGGGCGCCGTCGAAGCGTCGGCCCGCTCGACCACGAGGCCGGACACCGCCCGCGTCGCCCAGCTCACCGGGCAGGTGCAGACCGTACGGAACATCCTGTTCGCCCTGCTGCGTGCGGCGCGGCAGCTCGTCTTCTCCTCCGTGGCGGCGCTCGTTGGGCTCGCGCTGATCGCCCCCGTGGCCGCGCTGGTCAGCGGCGCGCTGATCGGCGTCTCCCTGGCCCTGTTCGCGCTGCTACTGCCACGCCTGGTCGCCCGGCAGAAGGCGGCGCTCATCGCCCGAGAGGAGGTCGCTCGGCGGGCGGGGGACGCTTTCCGCGGCCTCCGCGACGCGATCGCCTGCGCCGCGGAGGAGCGGGCGGTCCAGGAGGTGGGTCAGGCGGTCCGGGCCGAGGCGGCGCTCACCCGCGCGCTGGCCTGGAGCACCGCCGTGCGAAGCCTGCTCGTCTTCCTCGGGGGGCAGCTTCCCGTGGTCGTCCTTCTGGCCGCGGCTCCCTGGCTCCTGCGCGAGCATCACCTCACCGTCTCCGAGGTGGTCGGCGCGGCCACCTATCTGCTGGTCCGCCTGGAGCCGGCCCTGCGCGGCCTGGTCGGCACGATGGGGAGCTGGGGTGTCGAACTGGTGGTCAACCTCGACCGGCTCGGGGAAGGATTCGCCGAGCCCGGCCCTCCTGCCGATGAGGCCATGTCCCTGCCGACCCGATACGACCTGAACATCCGCGACCTCACGTTCGCGTACGGCCCCCACGCGGCGCCGATCTTCCAGGGCCTTGACCTCGTCGTCCCCGAAGGGGAGCACATCGTCGTCGCCGGGCCCAGCGGGATCGGGAAGTCGACCCTCGCGAACCTCCTCACCGGCCTGATGACCCCACAGCGCGGGACGATCACGCTGGGCGGTGCCGACGTCCGGCGGGTCCGCGCGGGCGACCCGCACCACGCGCCGGCCCTCATCCCGCAGGAGGCGTACGTCTTCGCGGGAACCCTGCGCGACAACCTGACCTACCTCGCCCCGCACGTGACCGACCACGACGTGGGCCGGGCCGCCGGGGCCGTGGGCCTGGAACACGTCGTCGAGCGCCTCGGGGGGCTCGACGCACGAGTGGGTGCCGGAGGCCCCGACCTCTCCACGGGGGAGAAGCAGCTCATCGCCCTCACCCGTGTCCACCTGTCGCCGGCCAGGGTCGTCATCCTCGACGAGGCCACCTCCGGCCTCGACCCGGCGGCGGAGGCCCGCGCGGAGCGGGCGTTCGCCGACCGCGGGGGAACCCTCGTTGTCGTCGCGCACCGCATCAGCTCCGCCCGCCGGGCCGACCGCGTCGTCCTGCTCGACGGGTACGGCGTGCGCGTGGGCACACACGATCGCCTGTTGCGGACCTCCGGCCTCTACGCCGATCTGGTCGGTCACTGGGAGGAGGAGCCCCGAGGCGCCCCACAACCGGGCCGCGTATGAGCATCACGCGCCGGGCGGCCTGCCGGCGATCACCGGCTCGATCCCGCGGGCCGCGCGAAAGCCTCCCGGCACATGCCGTGCCGGGACGACCCCACTCAGGGAGAGGAGGTGAACGAATATGACCATCGACATCAACGCGCTGCAGGTCCTGCCGGAGACGACGGCCGGACACAGCAGGGCGGTCTGCGATACGACCTGCGAGAAGTACGGTACGTGCCGTCGTACCGATGGCACCGGGAACGTCTAGTAGGCGCTCGGGGTGAGATCGCAGGCGTCTCCGCCCTCGATCACCTCGATGTGACAGTGGATTCGGCCCGCCGTCCCCGGCCGTACAGGTCAGGGGCGGTGAGCCGGCCACGCCGTAGCCGCCGATCAGCCGCGTCGCCACCCCGCCCGGGCTGAACACCCGGGCCTTTTCCTTCCCGGGAATCGACCGGCTTTCCTGTGCACGGGCCCTGCCCCGAAGCGGGCCCCCGAGCCGTCGCCGGGCCGCCCGCGTGACGCGATCGAACGGACGGCGCGCACCGTCGCCCTCGCCGCATCGCGTGCGCGGGAGCCCTTGTAAGTCACCTGTAAGTGATCAGCAAGCGCTCATGATCGAATCTTCCTTGATCGAAGCGAGGGCTAGGGTGACGACCACTTTCGACGGCACGATTGTTCATGCGGGTGCCGGTCTGTCGGATCGACGCGCCCGGCGTGGCGAGGGCACAGCTCCCCACCGGGCACGCGCCGACCACCACGACACGACGTGCCGACCCGAGGCTCCTCTCCCGCCGGTGACCGGATGGGCGTGGGCGTGAGCGACGTGCCGACAGACCGGTTCCTTGAGCGCGAATCCGAAATATCCGCGCTTTCCATCGGCGTCGAGGGAGCCGGAGCGGGGATCGGCTCCTTCTTCGTCGTGATCGGACCCTCGGGCATCGGAAAGACACGGCTGCTCGGCGGAGCCAGGCGGATGGCCTCCGAGGGCGGCCTTCGCGTTCTCGCGGCCAACGGCTCCCCCTTCGAGCGCGAGTACGCGTTCGGGCTGGTACGCCAGTTGTTCGAGGGCGTGCTCATGAGGGCCGACGACGCCGAGCGCGAGCAGCTGTTGTCGGGTGCGACCGCGGAGGTTCGACACCTCTTCGGACTCGCTTTCGGCGTCACCGCGGGCGAAGGTGCTCGCAGTAGCGAGATGAACCTCTTCCATGGCCTCTTCTGGCTCACCGTGAACATCTGCCGGCGGAGTCCGGTGCTGCTCACGGTGGACGATCTGCACTGGGCGGACGACGCCTCGCTCCGCTTCCTGGCGTACCTGCAGCGACGGCTACGGGACGTCAGGCTCATGGTGGTGGCGGCGACACGGCCGTCGGATCCCGCTGCCGCCGAAGCCCTGCTCGACGTCGTTCTCACCTATCCCGAATGCCGGATGTTGCAGCCGCGGCCGTTGAGCGAGGCTGCCGTCGGCATCGTGCTGGGGGAGATCTTCGGAGAGACTCCTGGTCCTGAGGTGGTGTCGGCCTATCACGCAGCCACCGGAGGAAACCCACTGCTTCTGGTGGAGACCGTGCGAGCGCTCGGCGTACGACGCGCCGGCCCGGCGGGGATGGACGACGCCCGGATCAGTGAGATCGGCACCAGGGCGGTCGGCAGGCACGTCTCCGTCGAGTTGGGGCGGCTGTCTCCGGCGGCCCGGCGGACGGCCGAGATGGTGACCGTCCTCGGCCGTCACGCCGACGTCGGCCACATCGCCGCTCTCACCGGGCTCGATTACGCGACCGTACAGTCGGCGGTGCACGAACTGGAGGACGCGCACATTCTCAGCACAGAGAGCGAGGACGCGTCCGTCGGGTTCGTGCACCCCGTGGTCCGCTCGGCCGTCTATGAGCGGCTGGATCCCGCCGACCGCGTCCGGTGCCATCTGGCCGCGGCGGCCCTGCTGACGCGCGAAGGCCGCCGGCTGGACGAGGCCGCCGGTCATCTTCTGGCGCTTCCGAGTCCGGAACCCGAGCATGTGGCGGTGCTGAGGCAGGCGGCCAAGCAGGCGCTGGAACGGGGGACACCCGAGTCGGCGCACGTTTACCTGGCGCACGCGCTCACGGGGAGCATGGGGCAGCGGGAGAGGCTGGACCTGCTCAGGGAGGCCATCACGGCCGCCCTCCTCGTGGACGGCGAGGCGGCACTCGGTCATCTGGACGTCGCCCTACGGCTGACCCACGATCCGGTCGAGACAGGAGAACTGCTGTGTCTCAGCGGGCTCACCAAATCGTTGGTGGGCCGGAGCACCACGATGATCGCCCAGATGGTCGAGGCCATCACGCGCCTCCCCGACGACGCGGACGACCTGCGGCGAGGGCTCGAAGCGGCGTTGCTGGACGCCCCACTGGCCGCCGTCGGCGTCGAGAGCGTGTTGCGGCGCGTCCCGGAGTTGGTCCGGCTTCCTCGTTCGGACACGCTGAACGCGGCGCTCCTTGAGTGCATGATCGCGGGCAACGAATGCTACGCCGGGGATCCCCGTGGAGTCGCCCGCGCCCAGGCCGCGCTGAGGCATCCACAGATGCTGGAAGCGGCGGCCAAAGGGGCCACCGCCGGCCTGCTCGGTCACTTCACCCTGATGGTCGGCGACCCCGACAGGGGCATCGACGCCTACGGTCTCCTGATCGCGGAGGTTCGCAGGCAGGGGTCGAGCATCGCCCTCGGGACGTCGCTGACGTGCCGGGCCATGGGCTGGCTGCGGAAGGGAGAGCTGGCCGAAGCCGAGAACGACCTTCGCGAGGTGATCCAGACACGCCGGATCTCTCCGGTAGGCACCGTGCTCACGATGGCGCAGGGACTCCTCGCCGAGGTCCTCGTCGAGCAGGGGCGGATCGGTGAGGCCTCGGAGATGCTGCAGGAGGCCGACCTTCCCGCGCAGCTGCCGCAGAACGGAATCTTCTACACCTGTCTGCACGCCCGGGCCCGGATCCTGGCCACCGGGGGTTTCCATGACCGGGCCCTGGACGCCGCGCTGGCCGCCGGTAGCAGGTTCGCAGGACATAACGGGATAAATCCCGCGATCGTGGCATGGCGTTCGCAGGCCGCCCTGTGCCTGCACGCGCTGGGCGAGCCGGACAGGGCACGCGCGTACGCGGAAGAGGAGATCGAACTCGCCGAACGCTGGGGGGCGCCGGACACGGTCGGCCGGGCGCTGCGAGTGGCCGGGCTGGTCGGCCCCCCGTCCACCATGCCGAAGCTGCTGGAACGCAGCGTCGAGGTCCTACGCCGGTCTCCCGCCCGCCTCGAGCTGGCGTACGCCCTGGTGGATCTCGGGGCGTGCGAGCGACGCAACGGCCACCTCCCGGTGGCTCGGGCCCTCCTCTACGAGGGCATGGAAATCGCCCAGCGCTGCCACGCCGCCCCTCTCGCGAAGTCCGCGCGGAGCGAGCTCGCCGCCACCGGAGCCCGTCCCAGGCGTTCCTATCTCACCGGCCCGGAATCGCTCACCCCCAGCGAGGCGAGGGTCGTCGGTCTGGCCGCCGACGGGCTGACGAACAGTCAGATCGCCCAACGCCTCTACATCACGGTCAAGACCGTGGAGGTCCACCTCTCGAACGCGTACCAGAAGCTGGGGATCCGGCGACGTCACCAGCTCCGCGACGCGCTGCCCACTCACGCGTGAGCAAGGCGGCGCCGACGTCGCCCAGATTCAAGCGACCGGACGGGGTGTCGAGCACAGGACGTCGAGGTAGTGCTGGTTGTACATGACACCGAGGACGTTGCCGAAGGGGTCGACCACGGAGGCGGTGACGAAGCCGGGACCGCGCTCGATCGGCTTCTCGTGTGCCGTGGCGCCCAAGGACAGCAGCCGCTCGAAGGCGGTCTCGACGTCGTCCACGTGCCAGTACGTCACCGCGCCGCCGGCCGTACCCGGGCGGGGGTGGGGGGCGAAGCGGCTGTCGATGATGCCGAGCTCGTGCTGGTAGTCGCCGACGCGGAACTCGACGTAGGCCGGCGTCCCCTCGATCGGGCGCGTGAAGTACGGCTCGACGCCGAGCACTTCGCCGTACCAGCGGGCGGCGGCGGTGACGTCGTCGGCGAAGAAGCTGACAGTGGTGAGGCCTCGCAGCATCGGGGGTTCCTTCCTCAGTTGGTGACACCACCCATCCTCCGATCTGAAGTGCTCATCTTCTGAGCACTTTGTTGGAGAATCTGGGACCATGCGCGCTGACCGTCTCGTAGCCGTCCTGCTGCTGATGCAGGCCCGTGGCCGGGTGACCGCCGCCGAACTGGCCGCCGAGCTCGAGGTGTCCGTCGCCACCGCCCGCCGGGATCTGGAGGCGCTGTCGGCGGCGGGCGTCCCGGTTTATCCGCAGCCCGGACGCGGCGGCGGCTGGTCCCTCGTCGGCGGTGCCCGCACCGACCTCAGCGGGCTGACGGCGACCGAGGCACAGGCACTGTTCCTGCTCGTCGGCCCCGCCACGGCCGTCTCCTCCGAGGCCAAGGCGGCGCTCCGCAAGCTCGTACGAGCCCTGCCTCAGACCTTCCGGGCCGACGCCGAGGCCGCCGCCGACGCCACGATGATCGACCCCACCCGCTGGGGCGAACGCGACCGCCCCCGGCCCGCGACGGTCGACCTGCTGCAGACCGCCGTGATCCACCGACGCAAGGTCCGCCTGACCTACGCCGGTCGTACCCGGGAACGGACAGAACGGCTGGTCGACCCGTGGGGCCTGATCGACAAGGACGACATCTGGTACCTCCTCGCCGGAACCGACCGGGGACGGCGTACCTTCCGCGTCGACCGGATCGTCCAGGCCGAGCCGACCGACCAGCCCGCCGAACGCCCTGACGACTTCACTCTCGCCACCGCCTGGCGGGAGATCGTCGAGGAGATCGAGGGGCAGCGCTCCCGCACCTGGGCGACCGTACTCGTCGAGGAGCGGTTCGTGCCGGTCCTGCGCGACCAGTTCGGACGGCACTGCCACACCGACGGCGAACCCGACCAGGGGCGCGCCCGGGTCCGCCTCGCCGCCCCGACTCCCCTGGACATCGCCCGCCACCTCGCCGGCTGGGGCACGATGATCGAGGTCATCGAACCACGCTCGGTCCGGAACGAACTCGCCCGCATCGGCGCCGAACTCGCCGGTCGCTACACCGGCGAGCGCTGAAACGGAGCACACGAGGGGTTCTCGGTCCGGCCGGGACCTCCGGCCGGACGAGCCGTACACGGTTCCGGGGACGGGCGACCCTGGCGGCCGCCGGCGGCAGGCGGACGTCGCGCCTGACCGCCGTCGGCACGCCGCCGAGCTGTGCCTATTCGCTTCTGTCCGATGCCAGGGTTCGGGCCACGCCGATTTCCGGACGAACACAAGAGGCGTTCCTCCTGCGTTCACCCCTACACAGGTCACTCCACAGAGGGACCTTGGCTCCGGTATCCCGGCCATTCGGCCCCTGAGATCGCCCAGGATGGAGATCGTAATCTGCGATCATGACTGACGCTTGGGCACTTACTCCCCGCGAAGCGTTCGAGGTGCTGCTGGCAGGCAACCAACGGTTCGTCTCCGGCACCCCTCAGCATCCGAACCAGAACGCCATGCGCCGCACTGAGATCGCACCAGTCCAGCACCCGTTCGCCGTGCTCTTCGGGTGCTCAGACTCCCGGCTGGCCGCCGAGATCATCTTCGATCGTGGTCTCGGCGACATGTTCGTCGTACGCACGGCCGGCCACGTCATGGGCCCGGAGGTACTGGGCAGCATCGAGTACGGCGTGAGCGCGCTGGACTGCCGCCTGGTCGTGGTTCTCGGCCACGACTCCTGCGGTGCCGTCGCGGCCACGTGTACCGTGCTCGAACAGGGCTCGACCCCGGCCGGTTACGTACGCGACGTCGTCGAACGGGTGACGCCCAGCGTGCTGGCGGCCCGCGCCGCCGGGCTCGCCCAGCCCGGCGAGATCGTGGAGGAGCACACACGGCACACGATGGACCTGCTGTTGGATCGGTCCCGGGTCCTGGCGGAGCGGGTCTCCGCCGGCCAGGTCGCCGTGGTGGCCCTGTCCTACCGCCTGGCCGACGGCCGGGCGCGGACGCTCGCCGGCCGCGGCCTCGCTGTCACTCCCGGATCGTCGAGGGAGCCCCGTCTCACCGTCGATGAGCGTCGAAGCGCTCCGTAAGTCCACCCCCGCCTCCGGGCTTCGACCAGTTCGATCCCTGACCGACCCCGAACAGCGCCTCATGCCGGCAGGTGGCGGCGATGATCTCCGGTAAGCCTTCGTCAGCGGGCTCTCAGGCCGTCGCGAGTACGGATGTGTCCTGGCGGGGGATCCTGACACCCTTCACGAGCAGCCACAGAAGCATCGCGATCTCCGCGATTCCCGCCGGCGCGACGAGGAACGGGTCCAGCGCCGCACCGAGATCCGGTGCCAGGAACAACGTGAACGTGTCCAGGAGGTAGCCCACGCATCCGATGACGAGCAGGACACCCAGCACGCGGGGGAACATTCCGGACCTGTGGACGAGATACCCCAGCGGCAGGAGCCACAGGGCGAAGAAGATCTGCGCGATGAGGTAGCCGTAGTGCTGGAGGTCGAGCATGAGCAGCACGAGCGCGTCTGACCCGCGCGCGCCGAGGGCGCCGGCATAGGAGGTGTCGGTGGCGACGAGCAGCGCCGCGAGCTGGTGAACCATGTTGAGGCAGATGATGGCGACGGCGACCGCCACGAAGATCACCATCGCGCGTGCGGCGTTCCTGTTCACGTGCTTGAGGAGCACGTACAGTGTCATGGCCGTGAAAAGGAAGAACGCGGCTTGCACGAGGTCGGCGACGAAGCCCGCACGGACCAAGTCCGCGTGGGCCACGACGTTCCGCGCCGTACCGGTGGCGTCCCCGGGGCGGTAGACCTCGCCGCGGGAGAAGAAGTGGGCGAAGCCACCCAAGATCGCGACGATCAGGTAGAACAGTCCAGCGGTTCTGGCGAGATGCTGAGGCGCGCGCATGGTTTCTCCCGGTTTTTGGGGCGTTTTTGGGGTTTTCTGGCGTGCCGAACAGAGGCCGCAGGGTGGTGTCCCCCGCGTGCCGGTGTGGTGATGTGGCGACTACTCCTCGGTGTCGGGGTACTGGAACACGTCGTCGAGCGGCACCGTGAACACCCGGGCGATCTGGAAGGCCATCTCGAGCGACGGTGAGTAGCGGCCCTGCTCGATGGCGATGACGGTCTGGCGGGTCACGCCGATGCGGTCGGCCAGCTCCGCCTGCGTCATCTCGCCATGGGCGAATCGCAGGGATCGGATCGAGTTGGTGACTTTGGTGGGCTTGGCCATGGTCAGAAGCCTCGGCGGTACGCGACGATCTTGACGATCGACGAGGTGAACGCGGACACGACGAACGCCAGGTAGAGCGAATTGGCGATCCAGAAGTGCTCGGCCTCCACCATCGCGAGGCCGAGCGGAACCAGCGCGCAGACGCTGACGACGTAGAACCCTACGTGCTGCCCGAGCCGGTTGATCTCCTTGTCGCGCTCGTCTTCCTTGTCGGCGTCCCTGGGCGAGGCGATCGTGGCCACGACGCTCGCGACGATGTTCAGGACCACCGCGACGCCGATGGCCGTGAGCATCGGCCGTATGTAGGCGATTTTCGTGACGTCCGTCCCCGGAACCTGCCCGAGGACGGTCGCGAAGTAGACCACCGACACGACGAGCGCGGACACGGCATAGATCCATGAGCGCTTCTCTCCGAATGACATGCCCGCTCTCCCATGTATAAAAAACTTGACATCTCGAAAGTAAAGCAACGCCGACATGATGTCTAGTATTTTTGACTCCGCCATCGACGACGGACCGGGGAGACGTCGCGCCCGTGCGTGCCGCGATCGTGCGCAAGGCTCTCGAGGAGCCGCTGAAGCAGATCGCCGTCAACGCCGGCCTTGAGGGCGGCGTCGTGGTGGAGAAGGTGCGCAACCTCACCTCGGGTGAGGGCCTCAACGCCGCCTCCGGCGAGTACGTCAACATGTTCGAGTCGGGCATCATCGACCCGGCCAAGGTGACGCGCTCCGCGCTGCAGAACGCCGCCTCCATCGCGGCCCTGTTCCTCACCACCGAGGCCGTCATCGCCGAGAAGCCCGAGAAGACCCCGGCCGCTCCCGCCATGCCCGGCGGCGACATGGACTTCTAGATCGGGTCACCCGGGGCATTCGCACCCCGGGGCCGGGGAGGACCGCCCCTCCCCGGCTCACCGGCGCTACGGTGGAGATCGCTTACGGCCCGGCCGCCCCTCTCCATGCGAGGTGGAAGTTGAAACTCGGCCTGCACTACTGGAACTACTCGACACCGGCCGATCCCACGCTGATCGCGCCGACGCTGGCGGACACGGTGAGGATCGCCGAGCAGGCGGGGATCTCGTCCTTCACCGTGATGGACCACTACTTCCAGATGAGGACACGCACCTCCACCGCCGACGAACCGATGCTGGAGGGGTACACCACGCTCGGGTACGTCGCGGCGCTGACCGAGCGGATGACGCTCGGCCTGATGGTCACCGGTGTGATGTACCGGCATCCCGGCCTGCTCGCGAAGATCGTCACCACTCTGGACGTGCTGTCCGGAGGCCGGGCCTGCCTCGGCCTCGGGGCGTCCTGGTACGAGCGGGAGCAGCGCGGGCTCGGCGTGCCCGTCGTCCCGATGAGCGAGCGGTTCGAGCGACTGGAGGAGACGCTCCAGATCTGTCTCCAGATGTGGAGTGACGACGACGGCCCGTACGAGGGACGGCACTACCGGCTCGACGAGACGTTGTGCGTGCCGGCGCCGCCGAGCGGACGACCGCCGATCATGGTGGGCGGCGGCGGCGAGAAGAAGACCCTGCGGCTGGTCGCACGGTACGCGGACGCCTGCAACCTGTTCGCGACCAGCGTGGACGAGGTGGCGCGCAAGCTCGACGTGCTGCGCGAGCACTGTGCCGGCGAGGGCCGCGACTACGACACCATCGAGAAGACCGTGATGTTCAGCCGCCCGGTGCTGGACGCGGCCGACGCGTTCCTCGCCGACGTCGAGGCGTACGCGAAGCTGGGCGTCGGCGAGATCCAGGTGTTGCCGGACCGGCACCCGGTCGCCTTCGTCGAACAGGTCGCCGAGGACATCGCACCCCGGGTCGCCGCGATCGGCTGACCGCGACGGACCCGGGGCGGCGGAGGAACATGGTCGTCGCCGAGGGCGGCGACCCCCAGGAGAGTCCCCCGGGGTGTTCAGACCCGCACGGCGCCCTGCGGGACCTCGCGGTCGAGGTGCTCGCGCAGTCCCTCGCCCTCGATGTCGACATTGGGGAGGATCCGTGAGAGCCAGCGGGGCAGCCACCAGGCGCGGTCGTCCAGCAACGACATCACGGCCGGCACGATGGTCATCCGGACCACGAAGGCGTCGACGGCCACCCCGAGCGCCAGGGCGAAGCCCATCGACTTGATGATCGCGTCGTCCATGAGCACGAACCCGCCGAAGACCGAGATCATGATGAGCGCGGCGGCGGTGACGACGCGGGCGCCGTGCCCCATCCCGGAGATCGTCGCCTGGCGTGCCGTGTCGCCGTGCACGAAGTCCTCGCGCATCCGGGAGACCAGGAAGACCTGGTAGTCCATGGCCAGGCCGAACAGGATGCCGATCAGCAGGATGGGCAGGAAGCTGACCAGCGGCCCCGGTGTGTCGACGCCCAGCAGGCCGCTCAGCAGGCCCCGCTGGAAGACCGCGACGGTGATGCCGAACGTGGAACCCACGGTGAGCAGGAAGCCGAGCGCGGCCTTGATCGGGACCAGGACGGAACGGAAGACCAGCATCAGCAGCAGCACCGACAGGCCGACGACGAGCAGCAGATAGACGGGCAACGCGTCGGAGAGCTTGGCTGAGACGTCGATGCCGACCGCGGTCTGGCCGGTCAGGGAGACGTCGCCGATGTCCTTGACCTTCGCGCGGATGTCGTGCACGAGAGTCTCGGTGGCCTCGTCGGTCGGGCCGGTGGCCGGGATGACCCCCAGCAGTGCGGTCGTGCCCGAGGCGTTGAGCTGCGGCGGCGTTACCGCCACGACACCCTTGACGGTCTGCATCGCCGCCGCGGCCTCCTGCGCCACGCGCGTCGTGGCCTCCGCCGACTCGCCGGTGACGACGGCGGCCAGCCGGCCGTTGAAGCCGGGCCCGAAGCCCTCACTGGTCAGGTCGTACGCCTTCCGGGCCGTGGTGTCCTCCGCCGCCGTCCCGGCGTCGGGCAACGCCAGGCGCATCTGCGCGGCCGGCACGGCCAGGCCGCCGAGGACGAGCACCCCGGCCACGATGAACGGCACCCGCCAGCGCGTGACGACGTACGCCCAGCGGAACCCGAAACCGGGGCGGGCCGCGGCGGGGTCGGGCTCCGCCCCGCGCTGCTTGCGGGGCAGGATCCGCAGTCCGGCGAAGCCGAGCAGGGCGGGCTGGAGGGTGATGGCGACGAGGACGGCGAGGGCGACGGTGCCGGAGGCGGCGAGGCCCATCACGGTCAGGAACGGGATGCCGACCACGGCCAGGCCCGCGAGGGCGATCACCACCGTGGCGCCGGCGAAGACGACGGCCGAGCCGGCGGTGCCCACGGCCCTGGCGGCGGCGTCCTCCGGATCGAGCCCGTCGAGGAGGTTCTGCCGGTGGCGTGAGGTGATGAAGAGCGAATAGTCGATGCCGACGGCCAGTCCGAGCATGAGGGCGAGGACGGGGGCGGTGCTGGTCAGCTCGATGGTGCTGCTCAGGGCGTAGAGTCCGGCCATGCCCGCGCCGACGCCGATGAGCGCGTTGAGCAGGGTCATCCCGGCGGCCACGAGCGAGCCGAAGGTGATGACGAGTACCATGGCCGCCACGGCGACGCCGAGGGCCTCGGTCCCGCCGACCTCCGGCTCTGTCGTCATCACCTCGCCGCCGTGCTCGACCCGCAGCCCGGCCGCCCGCGCGCTCTTTCCGCTGTTCTCGTACGCGGTGCGCTGCGCGTCGGTCACCTTGTCGCTGGTCTCGGCGAACTGCACCTGCACCAGGGCGTGACGGCCGTCCCTGGAGACGGCGCCGGCCTGGAAGGGATCGACGGCCGCGACCACGCCGGGCAGCGCGCCGGCCTCCTTGGTGAGGGCTTGGATCGCGGCCCGGTTGTCCGCCGAGGTGAGCGCCTGGCCTTCGGGGGCGGCGACCACGATCGTGCCGGTGGCTCCCGCGGCCTGCGGGAACTGCTCGGCCAGGGCGTCCAGGGCACGCTGGGACTCGGTCCCCGGCATGGTGAAGTTGCTGGCCGTCGGGCCGCTGAATGCCGCGGCCGACGCGCCGAGGGCCGCCAGTACGGCGATCCACAGGACGAGCACCAGCCGCCGATGGCGGAAGGATGCGCGGCCGAGCCGGTAGAGCAGTGTGGCCATGGAAAAGGGGTCCCTCTCAGGGGTGGTTGGGATCATGGTCAAGGGTGCGCAGCGCGCGGCGGATGAGGACGGCGCGCAGCTCGTCGTCAGACAGCCGGACCGGACTCGTGCCGACGATGGGCACGGCCCCGAGCACCATCAGCGCGGCCACGTGGGCCTCCGGATCGGTGGAGCGGCCGGCGAGCGCGTCGACCAACCGCTCCGATATGTCCAGGACGTCGGCCAGTGCCGGGTGCCGGAGCATCTCGGGGATGTTGTCGTAAAGGATCTTGGCCTCGTGTCGGAACCGCAGCACGAGGTCGACGAATCCCTCCACGGCCGGGACCACGGCCGCGTCGCCGTCCAGTCCGGCCAGCCGCACGTCGAGTTCGGCGAGCGCCTCCGCCGCGGGGGTCAGCAGCTCGGTGAGTATCGCGTCCTTGCCGTCGAAGTGGTACAGCAGAGCCGCTTTGGAGCAGCCGACCTCGCCGGCGATGTCCTGCAGGGACGTGCCTTTGAAGCCGGTCGCGGCGAACAGCCGCGACGCCACCTCGAGGATCTCCCTGCGGAAGCCGGAGCTGTTGCGCGCCATGGCGGCAACGCTATCTGACCGATCGGTCAGATGCTGACCGATCGGCCAGTTTGTGACCACTGCCACAGGACGGGGCGTCGGCGGGACTGCCGCCACCAGGTAAACGCGATTGCGTCAGTGCAGGTCAGTCCACTCGCTTCGCGGCCGGACGGCCCGTCCAAGAAAAAGATCATCCGCTGCCTGAAACGCGACATGGCGCGCGAGCTCTACCGGATCATCACATCAAACGATCAAGAATGCGTCGCGGGGCTCAGCACTCGAGAATGCCGTGGGCGGCCACGATGTCACTCGAAGCGTTCGGCCGTACCTCGGTGATGCGCTCGGCCAGCAGCAGCGCAGCGGCAAGCCCACCCCCCGACTTGTCGCCGACCAGCCCGAGCTCGACCCGGTCGGCCAGGTAGTCCTCCGAGATGCCATCCTCGTCGCCGGGAAACAGCGGATCGAAGAACAGGATCCTGCGGCCGTCAACGTAATGGTCGAAGGACGCGACCATGTTCACGTTGACGAAGACACTCGCCGTGACCGTCCCAGCCGACAAGGGCCGCAGCACCTCGTCCAGCGTGCCGGCGAAGCCGTTCCACTCGCTCAGAATGGTCCCGCCCTCGGCCGACCGGGCAGAGATGAGGCCCTCCTCTATCTCGCCTTCCTCGTCATCGCCGTCGAATACGTCAATGCCAAGGCGGGCCAGCGCCTCGTGCGGGGTAAGGCCGCGGACGAAGGTCGCGCAGAACGCATCGTCATCGAGCCAGTCGTAGCCGCTCATGAGACTCCCGCTCTCTCCAGGGACAGATCATGGAGATCCTGGCATGCGAGTCCGACGAAAAGCCTGTACGACCTTGAGCGGCGACATCGGAGGCATCCTCGCGGGCCGACGTCCTGAGCACGGCCCACATGAGACGGCCCAACTCCCCTGACGGGTTCACGTCCTCCTCACTGATCGAGTGTCCCGGTTGAGGCCACCGAGTCGAGGGCGCCCACGGCGCCGCTATGCGATCGACTTCGCGGCGGAGCCGCCCGGGACCGGGGGCTGACGAGCATCGGAACGAAAATCCGCGCTAACGGGCCGTCGCCGCAGACGTTGGCGTGACTTTCCGCTCGGATGCGTCTGGGGTGAGGGGCTGGCCTCCGAAAGAGTCATTGGGGAGGGTAAACGTCAGGTAGGGGCCGCGGGCGCGGGAGGTGTCCTCAGCGGGCGCGGGTTCCTGGTCATCGTCGTAATGACGTCGGCGCCGAGCGAGGCGTTGTGCGCGATGCGGGCGCGAATGTCGTCGTCGGTGGTGACCTCGCCGCCCAGGAAGCCGCAGTGGCCGCCGTGCGAGGTCAGGGGGGCGGTCGCGGTGAGGATGCGGGGGC
>NZ_JADDIL010000092.1:0-32332 GCF_020826795.1 Microtetraspora sp. AC03309
AGGCTCCACGCCTGTTTCCGGCGTTCTCTGTTCGTCCGCGTGTCTGCCCGCGTGTGATCGTTTCTGCTCAGGAAAGCCCTACTGTCCGAGTCGATCACGCTGAGAAAACGTCAGTGGGCACGGCAGCGGCCACCGGCCGATCTACGCATTTCAGCAGTGATCGCGCGGTGGCCGCTTCGGTGTGGTCATGGAGTGCTCCCGCACCGGAAGCCGGTACGGGGCCGTCCGTTCGGCGCTACATGGCGGCGATCGTGCTGGAGAGCGGCAGGCGTCACCCCGGGGGAAGGGGGGACGCCGCCGTCCGCCGCGCGGGCCCGTGCCCGGGGGCGACCGAGGACGCGCGGATCTGGAAGTCGGCCGAGAAGAGGCGGCCATGGTCACCCGCGCGGCCTTCGATGCTGTCGACGAGCAGCGCCACGGCCGCCTGGGCGGTCTCGTCCGGCAGGTAGCTGAGCGTGCTGACCGGCGGATCCGTGTAGGGGGCCGTCGGGTCCTCCGTGATGCAGACGAGCAGCAGGTCGTCGGGGACGGACCGGCCGAACTTCCGTATCGTGTCGAGCAGGAGCGCCGGGCTGGCCTCGACCAGGACGAAGAGCGCGTCGGCGTCCTCGATCAGCCCCCCGACCGCGTCGAGCACGTTCTGGATGCCGGGACCCGGGAGGTAGGCGATGCGGGGTTCACGTCCCCGCTCCGCGCACCAGTCCAGGTAGGCGTCGACCGACTGCTGGTGGAAGCAGGCCGTGGTCGCGGCCGCGACGACCGCGACGCGTTCGGCCCCGGCGTCCTCCAGATGGTCGAGAACCTGTCGTGCGGCGCTGCCGTAGTCGAAGTCGACCCACCGGCCGGCCTCCTGCGTCCCTCTGCTCGCGACCTCTTTCAGTGCCCGGCGGTCGGAGACCACGGGGACCCCCGCGGCGAGGAAGTCGCCGACCATCGGGTCTCCCTCGACCGGGTCGACGACGAACACGCCGTCCAGCGGCATGTCCAGCCAGCAGTCGCCGGGGCCGGTGGTGGGCAGCAGGACGACGCCGTATCCGTGGACCAGGGCCGCGCGAGTCGTCGCGGTGACGAGCTGCCCGAAGTACGCCAGCTCGGCGTAGACCCACGGCGTCTCGACGTGCTCCCGCGCCGCGACGCCGATCAACCGGGTGTGCCCGGCGCGTAGCAGCCGCGCCGTGGCGTTCGGGCGGTAACCGAGACTTCGCGCCACCTTCTGCACGTGCTCGCGGGTGGCCGCGGGAAGTCTCCCGGTTCCGTTCAGCGCGTCCGACACGGTCGTCTTGGACACGCCCGCGGCACGGGCCACGTCCACGAGGCGGACCCGCGCACTGCGATCCGACTGGCTCATGAGCGGATCCTGTCATCTTGACCGGATGGCTCGCCACCCCGGCCCCAGCTTTGCAGAATCGTTCCGCCAAACCCTTGTGCAGGAACGTTCCTTCACGAATACTCGCAGCCACCTCAGCCGCATACCGGATCGTTGCGGCCCGTTCAGAAAGAGGTGGTCCGATGCGCACCTCCCGTTTCGCCGCCGCAACAGCGCTACTCGCACTCGCGGTCGCCTCCTGCGGCGGCGCTCCCCAAGCCGGCAAGGGTGGCGGCTCCGCCGCTTTCGAGATCACGAAGGACACCCCGCCCGCCAAGAGTCCCGTGGACTCGGTGACCTGGTCGCTCTACGCCGAACCGCAGTCCCTGGACTACGCGTACGCCTTCGACTACCACCCCAACACCGTGCTCGCCAACGTGTGCGAGCAGCTCATGCGGGTCACCCCCGACCTGAAGGTGGAGCCCGGCCTGGCCGGCGCGGCGGCCAACCCCGACCCCAAGCGCTGGGTCTACACGATCCGCGACGGCGTGAAGTTCCACGACGGCTCCACGCTCACCGCCGACGACGTCGTCGCCAGCATGCGCCGCCACATGGACCCCAAGGTCGGCTCGTACTGGGTTTCGGTCTACAGGAACGTCGACAAGGTCGAGAAGACCGGGCCGATGGAGGTCACGGTCCGCCTGAAGGAGCCCGACCAGCTCTTCAACGAGTCGATGGGCACCTCCGCCGGCACCATCGAGAGCGCCGCCTGGCTGGCCAAGGAGGGCTACGGCACCCCGGACGTCGGTGTCAACTGCACCGGCCCCTTCTCCCTCGACAGCTGGCAGAAGGGCCAGTCGCTCAACTTCAAGAAGTTCGCCGGCTACTGGGACGCCTCGCTCATGCCCAAGGTGAACGCGCTCAAGATGGTGTTCATCCCGGACCCCGCCGCCCGCGTCAACGCGCTGCTCGCCGGCGAGGTCGACGGCGGCTACCTGCTGCCGCCCCCCGGGTTCCCCAAGCTCCGCACCGCCGGCAGCGGCACGCTCTACTTCGGTCCCAACACGACGGCCGTGAACCTGATCCCGACCAACCTCAAGGGCACGCTCGGTGACGTCAAGGTCCGCAAGGCGCTGTCCATGGCGCTCGACCGCGACGGGATCATCAAGGCCGCCTCGGGCGGAGCCGGCACACCGGCGAAGGCGCCGGGCGCACTCGGCGCCTGGGGAATCGCCCCGGAGGCGGCCAAGGGGTACTACGACAAGCTTCCGGCCCTCACCCAGGACATCCCCGGCGCGAAGAAGCTGATCGAGGAGGCCGGCGCCACCGGCAAGAAGGTCGTGATCGCGACCAGCACGCTCTCCCCCGACATCAGCGTCATCGCCAACGCGGTGCAGTCGGCCGGGCAGGCGATCGGCCTGAAGGTCGAACTGAAGGCGGTCGCCCCCGATGCCTACACGGCACTGTTCTCCGACCCGAAGGCTCGTGAGGGCATCGACCTGGTCATGACGATCTGGTACGACAACACCCCCGACCCGCTGGAGTTCTACGGAATCCTGGAGACGGGCGACTTCTCCAACTACGGCGGCTACTCCAACCCGGAGTACGACGCCCTGGTCCACGAGGCGAACGCCCAGGCCGACCCGGCCGCACGTGCCGCGACGGTCGCCAAGCTGCAGGAGATCGCCGTCCGTGACGTGGTCTGGATCCCGCTGTACGAGCCGCCGCACAACATGTTCATGAACAAGCGGCTCACCGGCGCGCCGACCAGCATCTCCCAGCTCGTCTACCCGTGGGCCGCTCTTCTGGGTTCGGCCGGTTGAGTTCGACCATGGCAGGCTTCCTCCTCCGCCGAATCGGAGGGATCGCCGTGACGTTGGTCGTCACGTCGTTCCTGGTCTTCGGTTCGGTCCACCTCGCCCCCGGTGACCCGGCGTCCTTCCTCCTGGGAGGGCGCTCGGCGTCACCCGCCGCCATCACGGCCATCAAAGAGCAGTACCACCTGAGCGACCCGTTCCTGGTCCAGTACACCAAGTGGGTCGGCGGCGTCGTCACCGGCGACTTCGGCAAGTCCGCGACGTTCCGGCAGGACGTGGGCGGTCTGATCGCCGCCCGGCTGCCGACGACGCTGTTGCTCATCGGCTACGCCGGCGTGCTCATCCTGATCGGAGGGCTGGCGTTCGGGGCGCTGGCCGCCCTGCGGCGAGGCGTCGTCGACCGGGCGGTGCTCGTCGGCACGGGCATCGCCACGGCCACCCCCTCGTTCGTCGCCGCGATCGGGCTGATCTCGCTGTTCGCCGTCCAACTGGGCTGGTTCCCCGCCTTCGGCAACGGCGAAGGTTTCGGTGACCGGATCTACCATCTGACGCT
Organism: Microtetraspora sp. AC03309; assembly: GCF_020826795.1. Classification (NCBI taxonomy): domain Bacteria; kingdom Bacillati; phylum Actinomycetota; class Actinomycetes; order Streptosporangiales; family Streptosporangiaceae; genus Microtetraspora; species Microtetraspora sp. AC03309. Next base: position 3,677 of record NZ_JADDIL010000092.1, read on the forward strand.
CCCGGCGGCGGCGCTCGCCCTCACCTTCGTCGGCCTGCTGGCCCGGGTGACCCGGACGTCGATGCTGGAAGAGCTGGGACGCGAGCACGTCGAGGTGGCCCGCTCACGCGGGGTGCCCGGCTCGGACGTCGTACGGCGGCACGTGCTGCGCAACGCCCTCGGCCCGATCACCACCGTGACCGGGACGATCGTGGCCGGCCTGCTGGTCGCCACCTCGATCGTGGAGACCGCCTTCGGCCTGTCCGGGGTCGGCCAGCTGCTGGTGAGCTCCGTCACCGTCAAGGACTTCCCGGTCGTGCAGGCCGTCAGCCTGCTGGTGGTGGTGACCTTCGTCGTCGCCAACCTCATCGTGGACCTGGTTCAGCCGCTCATCGATCCCCGCCTGTCCCACGCGAAGGGAGGCACGAGATGACCGCCGTCCCCATCCACCGGCGCAGGTTCCTGGCGCCGCTGGCCCGCATCACGGGGGGCGACAAACTCGTCGGGGCCGCCCTCGTCGTGCTGATCGTGCTGATCCTCGCGGCGGCCTTCGCCCCACTGATCTCGCCGCATGACCCCGATGCCGTGGACCTGTCCGCGACCCTGAGCGGCTCCACCCCCGAGCACCTGCTGGGCGCGGACCAGTCCGGCCGCGACGTCCTGTCCCGGCTGATCTTCGGCGCCCGGACGGGACTGCTCGGCCCGCTCATGGTCGTGATCGTGTCGACGGTGCTCGGCATGCTGATCGGGGTGGCCGCCGCCTGGTACGGCGGAGTCGTCGACTCCGTGCTGTCGCGCGCGATGGAGCTCGTCTTCTCCTTCCCCGCCCTGCTGCTGGCCATCCTCCTGGTGGCGGTCTTCGGCGTCGGGCTGACCGCGCCGGTGATCGCGATGAGCGTCGCCTACGCCCCGTACGTCGGCCGATTGGCGCGCAGCGTCGCCATACAGGAGAAGGCCCGCCCCTACATCCAGGCGTACAAGGTGCAGGGCTGGTCCGGCTGGGTGATCTGCGTGAAGCACCTGCTGCCCAACATCGCGCCGCTGATCCTCGCCCAGTCCGCGATCAACTTCGGATACGCGCTCATGGACCTCGCGGCCCTCTCCTTCCTCGGTTTCGGTGTGCAACCGCCCACCTCCGACTGGGGCGCGATGATCAACGAGGGCGCCTCGGCCATGCTCCAGGGCGCGATGCTGCCCGCCCTCGCCCCGGGCGTCGCCATCGTGATCACGGTGGTCGCGTTCAGCCTCGTCGGCGAGTCCATCGCCGACCGCGTCGCACGGCGGGAGGAGCGATGACCACTCGGCTACTGGAGATCGAGGACCTGAACGTGCGGCTCGCCGCCGGCAGGGCCGCGCGCCCCATCCTCGACGGTGTGTCGTTGCACGTCGAGCGGGGCGAGGCCGTCGGGCTGGTCGGCGAGTCCGGATCGGGCAAGTCCGTCACCTGCCGTTCGGTGCTGGGGTTGCTTCCCGAGGGCTCGCAGGCCGCCGGCAGCCTGCGGGTGGACGGCGAGGACATCCTGACGATGTCCTCCAACCGGCTTCGCGAGCTGCGCCGCCGCGACGTCTCCATGATCTTCCAAGACCCTCGGGCCTCCATCAACCCGATACGCAGGATCGGCGACTTCGTCACCGAGGGGATGCGGGCCGGCGGTGTGCCGCAGAAGGACGCGCTCAAGCGGGCCGAGGAGCTGCTGGAGTCGGTCGGCATCCGTGAGCCGCGCGCGGCGCTGCGCAGGTATCCGCACGAGTTCTCCGGCGGCATGCTGCAGCGCGTGATGATCGCCGGCGCGCTCGCCGGAGGGCCCCGGCTGCTGCTGGCCGACGAGCCCACCACGGCGCTGGACGTCACCACCCAGGCCGAGGTCATCTCGATCCTCACCAGGCTGCAGGCCGAGCGTGACATGGGGATGCTCTTCGTCACCCACGACCTGGAGCTGGCCGCGGCGATCTGCGACCGCATCTACGTGATGTACGCGGGCCGGATCGTCGAGGCGCAGTCCGCCGAAAGGCTCTTCAGCCGGCCGCGTCATCCGTACACCTCGGGACTGCTGGCCGCGACCCCGCGGCTGGAGTCGGACCAGCCGCCGCACGGCGTCCCCGGACGTCCGGTGTCACTCGCCGAGGCCCCGAGCGGATGCGCCTTCGCGGCCCGCTGCGCCCACGCCCGGCCCGGCTGTACGGAGGACGAACCCGTCCAGCGGGAGATCGACGGAGCCCAGGTGGCCTGCCTGCGCGCGGAGGAGCTGATCCATGACTGAGTACGCGCTGGAGGTCGAGAACCTGCGCAAGTCGTTCGGCGGCCATGTGGCCGTCGACGACGTCTCCTTCTCGCTGAAGCCCGGCGGCTCCCTGGCCATCGTGGGCGAGTCGGGGTCAGGGAAGACGACGACCGCGCGGATGCTCGTCGGCCTTGAGCGGCCGGATTCCGGCCGGATCCGCGTCGTCGGGCGGGACCGCTCGAACGTGGCCCGCGGCAAGGCGACCCGGCTGGCCCGTGCCCGAGAGCTCCAGATGGTCTTCCAGGACCCCTACCTCTCGCTCGACCCCCGCGTCAGCGTCGCGCAGTGCGTCGAGGAACCGCTGCGCCTGCACTTCGGGATGAGCCCGCGGGAACGCCGGGCCCGCCGCGACGAGCTGCTGGAGCGGGTCGGTCTCGGCGAACGGGAGGCGGACGCGCTGCCCAGGCGGCTGTCCGGCGGCCAGCGCCAGCGGGTCGCCATCGCCCGCGCGCTGGCGACCGAGCCGAAGGTGCTGATCCTGGACGAGGCGACCGCCGCACTCGACGTGTCCATCCAGGCCCAGATCCTCGACCTGCTGGCGGAGATCCGCCGCGACACCGGCGTCGGCTACCTGTTCGTCACGCACAACCTGGCACTCGTCCGGCACATCGCCGACGACATCCTCGTGCTCTACCAGGGGCGCGTGGTCGAGTCGGGGCCCACCCGGGACGTGCTGGCCGCCCCCGAGCATCCGTACACCCGCCTGTTGCTGCACTCCGTGCCGCGACCCGGCTGGGACCCCGCCCAGATCGCCGCCGACCGGCGCGCCCTCGCGACCGCGCTGCGGGAGGCGCCGGCCCCCTCGGTTGCCGCCGAACCCGCGCGACACGACCCTGACGCCGCCCCCACGAGAAGGAGTGTCACCCCGTGACCGACCTCGCCTACCTGCCCGCGACCGAGGCCCTGCGGCTGTTCCGGTCCCGCGAGCTGTCCCCCGTCGAGCTGATGACCGCCGTCATCGAACGCGCCGAGACCGTCGAGCCGCGGGTCAACGCGCTCAGCGAGCGCACCTTCGAGGAGGCCCTCCTCCAGGCCAAGCAGGCCGAGGACGCCTACCGCGACGGCTCGGCACGCCCGCTTGAGGGCATCCCCGTGGCGGCGAAGGACGAGCAGCCGATCGCCGGACGGATCGCCTCGGACGGCTCGCTCGCCTTCGCCGACCACATCGCCGATGTGACCCATCCGGTCATCGAGCGGCTGCTGGCCGCGGGCGGCATCGTGCACGCCCGCACCACCACACCCGAGTTCTGCTGCGCGGGCTTCACCCACTCCAAACTGTGGGGCATCACTCGCAACCCGTGGAACCTGGACTACTCGCCCGGCGGCTCCTCGGGCGGCTCGGGCGCGGCACTCGCCTCCGGTACGGCCACGCTCGCCACCGGCTCCGACATCGGCGGCTCGATCCGGCTGCCCGCCGCCAACACCGGCACGGTCGGCTACAAGCCGCCCTACGGCCGGGTGCCCGCGATGGCGCCGTTCAACCTCGACCATTACTGCCATGACGGGTCGATGGCCCGCACGGTCGCCGACTGCGCGCTCATGCAGAACGTCATCGCCGGCCCGCACCCCCATGACGTGGTCTCCCTCCGCCCCGCCGTGCGCATCCCCGAGCGGCTCGGCGATGTGACCGGCCTGCGCGTCGCGTACGCGCCGAACCTGGGCGACTGGCCGATCGAGCCGGAGATCGCGGCAAACACCAAGGCCGTCGCCGACGCGCTGCGGGAGGCCGGGGCGATCGTCGAGGAGGTCGAGGTCGGGCTGCGCCGCGCCGACGTCTTCGCGGCCGTCTTCATCCACTTCGGCGCCATCTTCGGACCCATGGTCACCCGGGTCGCGGCCGAGCACGGCGACCTGCTCAACCCCTACGCCCTCGACTTCGCCGCGAGGGCCGAGAAGGCGATGGGGCAGAGCGGCGCCTTCCTGACCGGGCTGGAGATGGAGGCGGCGATCTACCGGCCCATCGGCGAGCTGCTCGACCGCTACGACGCGCTGATCTGCCCGACCACAGGGGCGCCGGGCCTGCGCGCGGGCGAGGAGTACATCGACACCACGTTCTCCGTGAACGGCGTGGAGCTCGACAACTACCTGGAATACGCGCTGACGCCGGTCTTCAACATCGCCAGCCGCTGCCCGGTGCTCAACGTCCCGTCCGGCCGCGCCGCGGGCGGCGTACCGACCGGGGTGCAGATCGTCGGCCGCAGCTACGACGACGCGACCGTCTTCGACGTCGGCGCCGCCGTCGAGCGGGTCCGCCCGTGGGCCTTCCGCCCCGAAACGCTCTGACCCTCTGCTCTCATCCCAAGGAGAACGTCGCATGACCACCCCCGCCGACCTCGTCTTCCGCGGAGGTCCGGTGCACATGCTCGGACCGTCCCGCGCCACGGCCACGGCGGTCGCCGTCCGCGACGGCCGGATCGTCGCCGTCGGCGAGGACCCGGACGTCCGGCCGCTGATCGGCGCGGCCACCGAGGTCGTCGACCTGGTCGGCCGAGCCCTGCTGCCCGGCTTCCAGGACGCCCACGTCCATCCGGTCCTCGCCGGCCTCACCATGATCAGGTGCGACCTGCACGACGCCGGCGACGCCGGCGAGGCGGCCGCCGCCGTCCGCGCGTACGCGGAGGCGAACCCCGGCACGGAATGGATCAGCGGAGGCGGCTGGTCCATGGAGTGGTTCCCCGGCGGGACGCCGAGCAGGCACCTGCTGGACGCGGTGGTCCCCGACCGTCCCGTCCACCTGATCAACCGGGACGGTCACGGAGCCTGGGTCAACACCAGGGCCCTGGAGCTGTGCGGCATCGACGCGGGCACCCCGGACCCGGTCGACGGGCGCATCGAGAGGGAGACCGACGGCAGCCCGCAGGGCACGCTCCACGAAGGCGCGTCCGCCCTGGTCGGCCGGCACGTCCCCGAGGCGACCGCGGACATGATGCTGCGCGCCCTCCAGGCCGGCCAGCGGCGGCTGCACTCGGCCGGCGTCACCGCCTGGCAGGACGCGATGGTCGACGAGAAGGTCCAGCGGGCGTACCTGGCGGCGGCCGAGTCGGGGCTGCTCACCGCCCGGGTGGTCGGCGCGCTCTGGTGGGACCGCGAAAGGGGTGAGGAACAGATCCCCGAGCTGCTCGCGCGCAGGTGCGGCGCGGGCCGGTTCCGCGCCTCCAGCGTCAAGATCATGCAGGACGGTGTGGCGGAGAACTTCACCGCCGCGATGACCTCCAGCTATCTGGACGGCTGCGGCTGCGGGACCGGCAACCAGGGGCTCAGCTTCGTCGATCCGTCGGCGCTGCGCGCGTACGTCACCCGCCTGGACGCCGAGGGTTTCCAGATTCACGTGCACGCGGTCGGTGACCGGGCGGCCCGCGAGGCGCTGGACGCGTTCGAGGCGGCGCGGGCCGCCAACGGCGTGAACGACAACCGCCACCACATCGCCCACCTGCAGGTCGTGCATCCTGACGACGTGCCGCGGTTCGCCGCCCTCGGGATCACCGCGAACCTCCAGCCGCTGTGGGCGTCGCACGAGCCGCAGATGGACGAGTTGACCATTCCGTTCCTCGGCCCGGAACGGGCGGGCTGGCAGTACCCGTTCGGGGATCTGGCCCGCGCGGGCGCTTCGCTCGCGGCGGGCAGCGACTGGCCGGTCAGCAGTCCCGACCCGTTCCTGGGCATCCACGTCGCGGTCAACCGCACGCCGCCGGGCGAGAACGCGGAGGTGTTCCTGCCGGAGCAGCGCCTGAGCCTGGCGGCCGCGCTGGCCGCCTACACGATCGGCACCGCGCGGGTGAACCACCTGGACACCCGGACCGGAACGATCGAGGAGGGCAAGCTCGCCGACCTGGTGGTCGCCGACCGCGATCCCTTCTCGATCCCGGCGGGCGAGATCGCCGAGACGTCGGTGCTGGCCACCTACGTCGAGGGCCGCCCGGTCCACACCGCTCCGGCCTTCTGACGACGCGTCGCGGCGGCTTCCCGGCACTCCGAGCTTCTAAAATGGAACCGGTTCTATTACGCTCGGCTTCCATGCGCTTCACCTATGCCGAGGCCATGACCGATCCGTCGTACTACCTCCCGCTGGCCCAGGCCGCCGAGGCCGCCGGGTACGCGAGCATCAGCGTGGCGGACTCTCTCGCCTATCCGAAGGAGTCCGCCACGAGCTATCCGTACACCGCGGACGGCGACCGGGAGTTCCTGGAGGACAAGAGCTTCATCGAGACGTTCATCCTGGTCGCGGCCATGGGAGTGGCGACCTCGACGATCCGGTTCACGCCGTTCGTGCTCAAGCTGCCGGTCCGGCCGCCGGCACTGGTCGCCAAGCAGGCGAGCTCGATCGCCTACCTGACCGGCAACCGGCTGAGCCTGGGCGTCGGGCTCAGCCCGTGGCCCGAGGACTTCGCGCTGATGGGGGTGCCGTGGTCGCGGCGCGGCAGGCGGATGGACGAGGCGATCGAGGTGGTCCGCGGCCTGACCAGCGGCGACTACTTCGAGTACCACGGCGAGTTCTACGACCTGCCGCCGGTGAAGATGTCTCCCGCCCCCACCGAGCCGATCCCGATCCTGGTCGGCGGGCACAGCGACGCGGCGCTGCGCCGGGCCGCCCGCCTCGGCGACGGCTGGATGCACGGCGGAGGCGACGCCGCCGAGTTGGACGCGCTGCTGACCAGGCTGGCCGCCCTGCGCGCCGAGGAGGGCACGGCCGACCGGCCCTTCGAGGTCCACGTGATCTCCTTCGACGCGTACACCGTGGACGGGGTGCGGCGGCTGGCCGACAAGGGCGTCACCGACGTGATCGTCGGTTTCCGCGCTCCGTACATCAAGGGTCCGGACACCGAACCGCTGGCCAGGAAGATCGAGCACCTTGAGCGCTTCGCCGAGTCGGTGATCTCCAAAGTCACCCCTTAACCCAGAAACAAGAACAGGTTACAGTTCCCATATGATCGATTCCCCCGCTGTCACCTGGGAGGCGCCGGACGGCGACCACGCCGCGCGCCGGGCGTCGTGGGCGTCCATGGCCGCGGTCACCGCCGGACGCAGGGCGGAGTGGCTGAGCCTGTTCGCCCCGGACGCTCTCGTGGAGGATCCCGTCGGCCCCTCGATGCTCGATCCCGAGGGAAAGGGGCACCACGGGTACGACGAGATCGCGGCGTTCTGGGACGCCCATGTCGGCTCGGTGCGGGAGTTCCACTTCCACGTCAGGGACTCCTTCGCCAACGGGCCGTCCTGCGCCAACGTCGCCTCCATCACCATGACGCTGGACGGCGGCATGACCATGACGGTCGACTGCGTGATCATTTACACCGTCGACGACGCGGGTGCGATCACCTCGCTCCGCGCCCACTGGGAACCGGATCGCGCGATCGCCACCCTGACCGCCCCGGAGGCCCATCAGGTCGCGCCGGCGCGGGAGGGCGTCCGGTCGGACGAGTAGACGCCGCCGACACCTCGCGGGGCTGCGCCGCCGGACCCCTCCCCCGGCGAGTCGCCCGCGAGCCGGGAGGAACCGGGCAGGCACGGTGACCTGCGCGGACGGCGTCGCCGTACAGGCGCGGAGTTCGTGCTGCCCGGGAACGGGTCGCGCCCGCGTCACCGCCGTTCGACACCCTTTGTCGCCACCCGCCACAGGGCCCGGAAGCGGTACGCCAGGGGCGAGCGGGGGCCCTATACAGTTGAACAAGCGCTTGTTACCCTCCGCCCATGGTGTCCACAATTGTCTGGGGTACCGGCAACGTGGGCCGCGCGGCCATCCGTGCCGTCGAGGCCCATCCGGCACTGGAACTCACGGCCGTCCTCGTCCACGATCCCGCCAAGGTCGGCCGCGACGCGGGCGATCTCGGCGGACTCGACCACCGTCTGGGCGTCGCGGCGACGGACGACATCGACGCGGTTCTGGCCACCGGCCCCCGCGCCGTGGTCTACGCGGCGTCCGGCGACATCCGCCCCGACGAGGCCCTCGCCGACATCGTCAGGGCGATCCGAGCCGGAGCCGTCGTCGTCACGCCCTCGCTGTACGCGCTCTACGACCAGCGAAACGCCCCGCCGGAGCTGCGGGAACCGGTGCTGGCCGCCATCGCCGACGGGGGCGGCTCACTGTTCGTCTCCGGCGTCGACCCCGGCTGGGGCAACGACGTGCTGCCGCTGCTGATCAGCGGACTCGGCACCACCGTGGACGTGGTCCGCTGCCAGGAGATCTTCGACTACTCCACCTACGACCAGCCCGACTCGGTCCGCTACCTGGTCGGGATGGGCCAGCCGATGGACTACGAGCCGCCGATGATCGCGCCGACGGTCCCGACCATGGTGTGGGGCGGCCAGGTACGACTGATGGCGAGGGCCCTCGGCGTCGAACTCGACGAGATCCGCGAGACGCTGGATCGGCGCCCGCTCGCCGCGACGGTGAGCACCGCGACGATGGGCGATTTCGAGGCCGGCACCCAGGGCGCGGTCCGGTTCGAGGTGCAGGGCATCGTCGAGGGCGAGCCGCGCATCGTCATCGAGCACGTCACCCGCATCCACCCGTCCTGCGCGCCGGACTGGCCGACGCCGCCCGACGGCGAGGGCGCGCATCGGGTGATCATCGAGGGCCGCCCGCGCATCGAGGTCACGGTCGAGGCCACCGACGAGGGCGGCAACCGGTCCGCGGGCGGGAACGCCACCGCGGTCGGCCGGCTGGTGAGCGCCATCGACTGGCTCGTGGCGGCCGAGCCCGGACTCTACGACGCGCTCGACGTCCCGCTGCGCCCCGCGGTCGGCAGGCTCGGAAGGAAACGATCATGAGGATCGACATCCCGGACGGAAGGGACGCGATCGAGTACGTGTGGGGCGAGATGGTCCCCGGCATCGGGGTCGCCGCCTCGAAACTCTCGCTGGCGGTGTACGCCCACACGACCCTCGGCCTCCGCGAGTTCGAGGCCGCGCGGCTGCGGATCGCGCAGATCAACGGGTGCGTCTTCTGCCTCGACTGGCGGACGGAACGGGACGGGCAGAAGGTCGAGGAGGAGTTCGCCGACGCGGTGACCCGGTGGCGCACCACCGACGCCTTCGACGACCGCACCCGGCTGGCCGCCGAGTACGCCGAGCGGTACGCCCTGGACCACCACAACCTCGACGACGAGTTCTGGACGCGGATGACCGCGCACTACAGCCAGGTCGAGATCGTGGAGCTGAGCATGTGCATCGGCTCCTGGCTGGCGTTCGGCCGGCTCAACCACGTACTGGGCCTCGACACCGTGTGCATGCTGCCCAGCGGTCGCTCTCCCTCGGACAGGCGGTAGACGCCCCCGGCGACACGTCACCCATCACCCAAGGCGCAACCCGATATGTAGAACCCGTTCTCCTTTGGCTGAGAGTGAGGAACCTCGCATGAGTGACAGCGCGTCGGCCGGTTCTGACTCCAAGGGCGTCTCACGCCGTGGATTCATCGCTGGAACCGGTTCTCTCTTGGGACTCGCGGCCCTCACCGGCCGCGCTCCCGCAGCCCACGCACAGGCCGCATCCGCGACCGCTTCGATCGCCACCGGGGCTCACGTCCCCGCCCTGGTGATCGGCACCGGATACGGCGGCTCCGTCGCCGCCCTGCGTCTCGCCCAGGCCGGCGTCGACGTACACATGATCGAGATGGGCATGGCGTGGGACACCCCCGGCGCCGACGGCAAGATCTTCTGCAACACGCTCTCGCCGGACCACCGGTCCTACTGGCTGCGCACCAGGACCAAGGCGCCGCTCAACTACTTCCTCGGATACCCGATCGACAAGGACATCTCCCGCTACACCGGGATCCTGGACGCCGAGGAATTCAGCGGCATCACGGTCTACCAGGGCCGCGGCGTCGGGGGCGGTTCGCTGGTCAACGGCGGCATGGCGGTCACCCCCAAGCGCGAGAACTTCGCCGCCATCCTCCCGTCGGTGAACCCCGACGAGATGTACGACGTCTACTACCCGCGCGCCAACGCCGGACTCGGGGTCGGCACCGTCGACCCGGCCTGGTTCGACTCCACCGCCTGCTACCAGTACGCCAGGGTCGGCCGCAAACACGCCCAGCGTTCCGGCTTCCCGTTCGTCTTCGTGCCCGACGTGTACGACTGGGACTACATGAAGCAGGAGGCGGCCGGGACCGTCACCAAGTCGGCGCTGGACGGCGAGATCCTCTACGGCAACAACCACGGCAAGAAGTCACTGCAGAAGACCTACATCGCCCAGGCCAAGGCCACCGGCAAGGTCACCGTCTCGGCGCTGCACAAGGTCACCTCGGTCGCTCCGGCGGCCGGTGGCGGCTACACGGTCGTCATCGAGCAGATCGACACCAGTGGTGCCACCACCGCCACCAAGACCGTGACCGCGGACAAGGTGTTCTTCGCCGCGGGCAGCGTCGGCACCAGCAAGCTCCTGGTCAAGCTGAAGGCCACCGGCGTACTGCCCGACCTGAACGACGAGATCGGCAAGGGCTGGGGCGACAACGGCAACGTCATGTGCGGCCGCGCCAACCACCTGTGGGACCCGACCGGCAAGCTCCAGTCGACCATCCCCTGCGGCGGCATCGACAACTGGGCCGCCGGTGGCGCCTTCGCCGAGGTCGCGCCGCTGCCCACCGGGATCGAGACGTACGCCTCGTTCTATCTGTCGATCACCAACAATCCGCACCGCGCCCAGTTCTCCTGGAACGCCGCCACGGGAACGGTGGACCTGAACTGGCAGACCTCCTGGAAGCAGCCGGCCATCGACATGGCCAAGACGATCTTCGACAAGATCAACGCCAAGGAGGGGACGATCTACCGGACCGACCTCTTCGGCGTCTACAAGATCTGGGGTGACCACCTCACGTACCACCCGCTCGGCGGCGCGGTTCTGAACAAGGCCACCGACAACTACGGCCGCCTCGCCGGATATCCCGGGCTGTACGTCATCGACGGCTCGCTGATCCCCGGCAACACCACCGTCAACCCGTTCGTCACCATCACGGCGCTCGCCGAGCGGAACATCGAAAAGATCATCACGACCGACCTGTGAGCACGGCCCGGTGCGAAAGGCCGGCCACGGAGCGCCCGTGGCCGGCCTCGCGGGGCCGCACTGGAGTTCAACGCGCCCTTTCCGCTGAGGTCGCCGCCGGCAAGTGCTGGCCGACGTCCCGCTGCATCTCCGGCTGGCGAACCTGATCAGGGCTCGTAAAGAGCTTGCCGCCGGTAATGGCTGACTCGGGCGCGGGCTTGATGGCGTCGCCGCCAGCGAGACCAGCGCAGCAGGTCAGTCATGCTGCGGGCGGTCTGGATGAGCAGCCGGACGAGTAAGCGCCGGGTCTCGCCGAGCGTCAGTGGCACCAGCTCAGGTGCGGCCGGGTGGTCGGCGCGGTGGTGGGCGGTGACCGCGGTGAGGAAGGCGTGGGCGAGCATCGCCAGGGTGGTCCACCGGTACCAGGACGTCCATCGGCGGACGTGATGCTCGTCCAGGCCGGTCAACCCCTTGCCGGTCTGGAAGGACTCCTCGATGGTCCAGCGACGGCGGGCGACCATCCACATCGCCAGTTCGTCTATGAGGCGTTCGAAGCGATGCTCAATCGCTGGAACGGGCTCCGGTTCCTGGACCATCGGGATTTCCACGGGGTGCCACAGTCGGCATCGGACGCGCGCCACTGGGTGCTGAAGGTGCTGAGCGCGCACATCACAGCCTCGGCGGAGGTCATGGAGACGGTGGAGCTACTGGTGAGCGAGGTCGTCACCAACTCGATTCTTCACAGCGACTCGGGTCACCCTGACGAGGTCATCACGGTCGGCGTCGGCCTGGGGGAGGGCCTGGTCCACATCGAGGTGATCGACAAGGGTTCAGCGGTCAACGTCCCCGCGATGCGGCCTGCCGACAGCGACAATCTCGGCGGGCGGGGCCTGGCATGGGTGGACCTCCTGTCCAGCGCATGGGGAACCGACTACGACCCCGAGATAGGCCGCGCGGTCTGGGTACAGCTCACTTACCGATGACCCCGTGAAAGCCGGTGCGGCGGCGCGACCTTCCCCGTAGTCGTGCCGCCGCACCCGACCAGAAATGACCGTGATCACGTGGCCCCGTCATCCGATGGCAACTCGACCCGGAGCGCAGTGCCGCCAGGCGCGAGCACCGGAAGCGGGGCGGCAGGCTTGTCCTTTCCCCGCGAACCTCGTGTGCCTGATGAACGCGCAGAGCGGAGACGGCCGGCGCAATGCCGAAGGCACCCCGAAGGGACCTCATAGCGGTTGGGCCGGCGGTCGCAGCGGCGGCAGCGCGTACCCAGGGCGGCGGGTGCGTTTCGGTACGGCGAGCGCTCGGTACGGCGGGCAGACCCCGCCGCGCAACGGCGCGAAGCGCTGCCGTATTCGATCTCCGCATGACAGTTGTCACGACCGGTCGGCGCTGGCCGTTCTACCGTGGAGGGCCGTCTCGGATGAGTTCGAACCTGCGGCAAGGGGCGGCGAGCGGTCCGGACACCCCATGACGCTCCCGTCGGCTCTCGGCCGCGTACCGGGACGGAAACCCGCTCCAGGGGCTCCCCCATGACCTGTCCGGTGGATCAGGACAAAACCGCGCACATGACGGTCACCTGAACAGCGACGGGAACATCGAGGGGGTTGGTGGCCCGGTAGAACCAGGTGCCCTCATCGTAGAGGGGTCCCCAATAGCCCACCTGCATCTGGTCGACGAAACCCGGCCCGGCGGCATACCCAGCGACGTAGCTCGCGTTGATGGGCGTCTTGCCCTGCGGGCAGGCGACCTCGACCATATTGGTGGCGTGGGCAGCGAATACGCCGCGGGTCTTGACAATTTCCCTGCCGGAAATGCCCGGCTCCCCCTTCGGCCCGGCCGGGCCGGTCCCACCCTGTGCGCCCTGCGGGCCGACCGGACCCGTCTGGTTCCAGGAGATCGTCCGCTCACCGTCCAGGCACCCGCGGGGCGCCGTCGTACTGGTGGGAACGGGAAGAGCGCCCCGCGCGCCCTGGTCGGAAGAGCCTGTGGGAGAGTCTCCCGCCGGAATCCGCAGCGTCCCGTTCGTGCTCACACACGCCGTGATCGTCTCGCTGTCGGCCACCGCTCCCGCGACCGCAATCCCCGACCCTCCGGCGACCATTCCTATCAGTGCGCCGATAACCAGCGATCTCTTGTTGCCGTTCATCTTTACCCTTTCTTACGATATGGCGTTCACCGCCGAGGTGGGACACGCTCGCAGACGGCACTAGTAGTCACCTTGGACGCGACTTGTTCACAGCTTGATCCCACGACGGCCACCTACGGATCTAGTGCTTCGTTCCTCGTAGCAGGTACTACGCTCACCGACCTGCTAAGCGGGCTGCTATCGGAGTTACCGCGCAAAAACTGCTGGACGCTGGCCGAACACGCCGGAGACCGCACGCCGGATGGGACGCAGCACCTGCTGTCACGCGCGGTATGGGACGCCGACGCCGTCCGCGACGACCTGCGCGGTTATGTGGTGGAGCACCTCGGGCAAGATGGCGCGGGTGCTGGTGGTGGACGAGACCGGCGACCTGAAGAAGGGCACCGGCACGGTCGGCGTGCAGCGCCAGTACACCGGCACCGCCGGATAGATCGAAACAGCCAGGTCGCCGTCTTCCTCGCCTACTCCACCCCCGCCGGGCACGCGTTCATCGACCGGGAGCTGTATCTGCCTCAGGCGTGGACGGGCGACGCCGAGCGGTGCCGACGGGCGGGAGTGCCGCAGGACCGCCAGTTCGCCACCAAGGGCGAACTGGCGACGTGGATGGTCGCCCGCGCCCTGGATGCCGGCGTCCAGGCGAGGTGGGTGGCCGGCGATGAGGTGTATGGCCAAAGCCCGTACCTGCGAGCGGAGCTGGAAGCCCGCAAGGTCGGGTACGTACTCGCGGTCGCCTCCAGCCACCGGGTGACCACCGGCGCGGGAGCCTGCCGAGCCGACCAAGTGATCTTTTCGGTGGCGCAGGCGTCGTGGCAGCGGTTGTCGGCCGGGCATGGCGCCAAGGGGCACCGCTACTACGACTGGGCCGCCGTCGAACTCGACTGCGAACGGCCAGGCCGGCACTGGTTACTGATCCGCCGGAACCGGCGCACCAGCGAGCATCAGGAACTATGGCTGGAGTACTAGTAATTCACTTGGCCTGCACTTCAGCGTCGAGGCGTCGAACCCGGCCATCAGCTGACCGGGGTGCCACCCCGGCGCGGTGGCGAGCATCCTGGCGCTGCGCAGGTCCGCCACCTCGTCGTCGCCGTCGCCCGAGCCCTGCTGACCGTCGCCGCCAACCGGATCGATGACCGGTGACACCGAGCGGCGGCCGACCGGATCGGGTCCGATCGGCCGCGCGCGGCGGTCGCGCCGCAACGGTGTCAGAACGGGTGCGCCGGAACGGGTGTCAGAACGGGTACTGCGCCGGCTTGCCGCGCATCGTGATCCAGCGGGTCTCGGTGAACGCCTCGATGTTCGCCGCGGCGCCGCCGAACCGGGAGCCGGTGCCGGAGGCGCGTACGCCGCCGAACGGCGCGTTGGCCTCGTCGTTCACAGTCTGGTCGTTGATGTGCACGATGCCGGTGGGGATCCGCTCCGCGACCGCGAGCCCGTGCATCACGTCACGGGTCACGATGCCGAGGGAGAGCCCGTACTCGCTGGCACCGGCCAGCTCGATCGCCTCCTCGACCGAGGACACCCGGGTGACCGGGGCGACGGGGCCGAACACCTCGTCGGCGAAGGCGGGCGCGGTGAGCGGGACGTCGGCCAGCACCGTGGGCCGGTAGAAGAGCTCCTCGTAGGTCCCGCCGGCGGCGACCCTCGCGCCCTGGTCGGCGCTGGCCGTGACCATGCGGTGGATCTTGTCGCGCTGTCCCGCGTCGATGACCGGTCCCAGCGCGACCTCGCCGGACGCCGGGTCGCCGACCGGCAACGCGCCGGCCTTCTCCGCCAGACGCTCCACGAACTCGTCGTACAGCCGGTCGGAGACCAGGTGACGGCCGGTCGTCATGCAGATCTGGCCCTGGTGGAAGAACGATCCCCACGCGGCCAGGTTCACCGCCGCGTCCACGTCCGCGTCGTCGAGCACCAGCAGCGCGGAGTTGCCGCCGAGTTCGAGGTGCGCGCGCTTGAGGTGCCGGCCCGCGAGCTCGCCGATCCGGCGGCCCACGGGGGTCGAGCCGGTGAACGAGATGACCCGGATGCTCGGATCGGTGACCACGGCCTCGCCGACGTCGGCGCCGCCGGGCACCATCTGCAGGACGCCGGGCGGCAGGCCGGCCTCCTCGAACACGCGCGCCATCAGCGTTCCGCCGGTGACCGCGGTACGCGGGTCCGGCTTGAGGATGACCGCGTTGCCGAGCGCGAGCGCCGGGGCGACCGACCGGATGCCGAGGATGATCGGCACGTTGAACGGCGAGATCACGCTGACCACGCCCGCCGGCATCCGGCGTGCCATGGACAGCCGCGGCTCCTCCGACGGCAGGACCTCGCCGATCGCCCGGCCGGGCAGGGAGGACGCCTCGTAGCACTCCTCCGCCGCGACGTGCAGCGCGAACCCGGCCATCCCGGGGACCGCGCCGACCTCGCGGATGTTCCAGCCGCTGATCTCCTCGGCGTGCTTCTGCCAGAGATCCCCGGCCCTGCGCAGTACGGCGGCACGCGCGGTGTGCGGCAGCGCCGCCCACTCCCTCTGCGCCCGCGCGGCGGTCACACCGGCCTCGGCGACGTCCTCGGGGGTCGCCCGCCCCATCCGGCCGAGCTCCCTCCCGGTCGCGGGCTCGACGACCGCGTAGTCGCCTCCGCGTCCGGCGGTCCACTCGCCGTTCTTGAAGATGTTGCCCTGCCAGTCGACGCTGTCGAGAAGTCCCACAGCGGGCGTCCTTTCCTCTAGTCTTCAGTGGCTCATGCGCAGAACGGGTTTCAGCACGTCGCCTCGGTAGCTGGCCGCGAGCGCCTCGTCGATGTCGGCCAGGTCGTAGAACCGGACCAGCCGGTCGAACGGGAACCGTCCCTGCCGGTGCAGCTCGACGAGGGTGCCGATGAGCGTCTCGCTGCGTCCGCTGCCGCCGAGCGTGCCGATCACCCGCCGGCCCCACAGCGTCGACAGGTGGTCGAGGCTGAACTCCGCGCCCGCCGGTGCTCCGCCGATGAGCACGCAGGTTCCGAGCATCCCGACGCTGTCGGCCGCCTGGCGCACGACGGGGATGACGCCGGTGCACTCCAGCGAGTAGTCGGCCGGGCCGTCGCAGATCCGGTGCACCTCGGCCACCGGATCGGCCTCGTCGGCGTTGACGATGTGGGTGGCGCCGAACTCCTCCGCCAGGGCGAGCCGGGCCGGGTGCCGGTCGACGGCGATGATCCTCGTGGCCGGGGAGAGCCGGGCGGCCATCACCGCGGCCAGGCCGACCGCGCCGACGCCGTACACCACGAGACTCGATCCGGGCCGGGGCTTGAGCGTGTTCAGCACCGCCCCGGCCCCGGTGGAGATGCCGCAGGCGAGCGGGCCGAGCAGCTCCAGAGGCGCGTCCTGGGGGACCACGACCAGCGCCTCGGCCCAGGTGAGGGCGTACGTCGAGAACGAGGACTGGCCGAAGAAGTGGCTGTGCACCGGTGACCCGTCGGGCCGGCGCAGCGCGGTCTCTCCGGCACGCGGGCCGAGCAGCCGCCCGCCCCCGCAGAGCGCCTCACCGAGGCGGGCGCAGTAACGCGGCTCCCCGTCCCGGCAGTTGCGGCAGGTGCCGCACGACGGCCAGCCGATGACCACGTGGTCACCGGGTCGTACGGCGGTGACCCCGTCGCCCACCGCCACCACCTCCCCCGCGCCCTCGTGGCCCAGCACGCCGGGGAACGGCATCGGCAGGTCCCCGTGCCGCGTGATCGCGTCGGTGTGGCAGATCCCCGAGGCGACGATCTTCACCAGGGCCTCGCCCGGTCCTGGCCCGTCGAGGTCGAGCTCCTCGATGTGGAACGGGCCGTCGAGCTCGTCGACGACCGCGGCGGTCACCCTCATCGGGTTCCTCCTTCGTGGATCGGGGGCCGCGGCAGCGGCGGGGTCAGCCGCTCGACCAGGCGGGCGGCGTCGAGGACGACGTCGTCGCGCATGGCGGCGCCGGCGAGCTGCAGGCCGACCGGCAGACCGCCGGCCAGCGCCACCGGCACCGAGACCGCGGGCAGCCCCGCGGCGTTGAACGGCGAGGTGAGCCGGGTCAGCACCAGCTCGACGGGCCACTCCCGTCCGTCGACGGTGAGGGTCATCGCGCCGATGGCGGGCGCCGTCACCGGCACCGTGGCGCCGGCCAGGACGTCGTACGAGGCGAGCGCCCGGTGCAGTGCGGCCACGAGGCGGCGGACCGCGGCCTCGTGCCGCTCGACCTCCTCGTCGCCGGGCGGAGCCATCCGCATCAGCTCGGCGATGTCCGGCCCGAACCCGGCGGGGTCCCGCTCGAACGCGGACCGGTGGAAGGCACCGGCCTCGCCGAGGATCCTGGCGAGCACGGCCTGCGGCATCAGCTCCTCGCCGGGGATGACGACGTCCTCCACGCGCACCCCGTGGTCCTCGATCCGGGCCCGGGTGACCGCGAGCGCCTCGCGCACCTCCGGGGCGAGCACCGCGTCGTACCAGCCGCCGAGCCAGCCGACCCGCAGGACCGCGGGCGGGTCGGCCGGCGCCGGCGCGGCGATCCCGGTCATCAGCAGCGCGGCGTCGTCCACGGTGCGGGCCAGGACGCCGAGGTGGTCCAGCGACGGGGCGAGGGGCAGCACCCCGTCGAGCGGGACGCGGCCGCGGCTCGGCTTGAACCCGACGCAGCCGCTGAGCGCGGCCGGGATGCGCACGCTGCCGGCCGTGTCCGACCCGAGCGCCCCCAGAGAGCTGCCGGCGACGACGGAGGCCGCCGATCCGCCGGAGGAGCCGCCGGGGATGCGGCCCCGGCGGTACGGGTTGTGGGTGGGGCCGAAGAACGCGCTGTCCGTGCGCCCTCCCCACGCCAGCTCGTGCGTGGTGTGCTTGCCGAGGACCACGACCCCCGCGTCCCGCAGCCGGGTCACCGCGCTCGCGTCCCGCGCAGGCACGTGGCCGGTGAACCTGGGCGACCCGTAGCCGGTGCGTACGCCCGCCGTGTCGATCAGATCCTTGATCCCGACGGGGATGCCGTGCAGCGGGCCGCGCCGCAGGCCGCGGGCCAACTCGTCGGCGAGACCGGCCGCCTGGGCGCGGGCCTCGTCGGCCGTCACTGTGGCGTACGCGTGGAGGTGCGGCTCGGTGGTCTCGATCGTGGCCAGCATCCGCTCGGCCAGATCGACGGGGGACAGCTCACCGGCGGCGATGGCGGCCGCGGCGGCCGCGGCCGTCTCAACGTGAGGCGGCATCGGCACCACGCTCCCGGACGAAGTAGCCGACGGGGAACAGACTCAGTCCGGTCCGATCGCGCACCAGGCCCCAGAGCCCGCGCGGGAGCCAGAGCGCGGCGGCGATGCCGACGGCGCCCAGGAGCACCAGGTACCACGAGCCGTAGTCGGCCAGCAGCTGCTGCAACGCGAAGAAGATCACCGCACCGAGCAGCGGACCCTCGATGTAGCCGATGCCGCCGATCACGACGATGAAGATCATGTACGCCGACCACTGCACGCTGAAGATGGCGTCCGGGTTGACGCTGAGCGAACTCACCGTGATCACCCCGCCGGCCGCGCCGCAGCCGGCGGCGGACACGAGGTAGACCATGCGCTTGGCCCGCCGTACGTCGATTCCGACGGAACTCGCGGCCGTCTCCTCGTCGCGCACCGCCATGAGCGCGAGACCGAGCCGCCCGCGCAGCAGCAGGTAGCACCCGGCGATCGTCGCCAGCGCGAGCGCGAGCGCGATCCAGTAGGTCAGCGCCCCCCGGAAGGTCTGGTCGATGCCGGAGAGCCCGGCCAGGCCCTTGCCGCTGGCGCCGCCGAGACTGTCGACGCGTACGACCAGGAGCCGGTAGACCTCGGCGATCACCCAGGTCCCGACGGCGAAGTAGTCGCCGCGCAGCCGGAAGGCCAGCCACGAGGTGGGCAGCGCGAAGATCACGCAGGTGACCGCGGCGAGCGGGACCGCGAGGAACGGCGAGACACCCTGGTCGGCCAGGGCGATGACGCTGTAGGCGCCGATGCCGATGTACGCCTGCTGGCCCACCGAGACCAGGCCGCCGAACCCGGCGAGCAGGTTCCACATGCTCGCCAGCGCGATCAGCACGAAGAGGTTGACCATCGTGTCGGTGACGTTGCTGAACACCAGGAACGGAAGCGCCATGAGGACCACGACGGCGACCAGCATGACGACGGCCGACGGCTTCGAGGACCGGGCCGAGCGGCTCACGTTCACGGCCGCCGCCGCGCGTGAGATCAGCGTCTGGGAGATCGTCATACGGTCCGTCCTGCGATCAGGCCCTGCGGCCGGAAGGCCAGCACGGCGAGGAAGACGAGGTGTCCGGCGAGCAGGGTCAGCGCGGGGTCGATCTGCGCGCCCACCGACTGCGTGACGCCGAGGACCATGCCGCCGAGCAGCGTCCCCCACGGGGACCCGAGCCCGCCGATGACGACCGCCTCGAAGGCGAAGATCAGCCGCGACGGGCCGATCGACGGGTCGAACGACGAGCGCATCCCGAACATCAGGCCGGCGAGGGCCACGGTCGCGAACGCGATGGCGGTCGCGATGCCGTAGATGTGACGGCTGTCGGCGCCCACCAGGTTCGCGGTCTCGCGATCGTCGGAGGACGCGCGCAGCATCCGCCCGAGGCCGGTACGCGACAGGAACATCTGGATGCCGACCAGGACGACGACGGCCAGCAGGAACGTCGTCAGCGAGAGGTAGCCGACGGAGATCGAGCCGGTGAGCTCGAACGAGCCCGTGGCGAACGAGCCGCCGTCCAAGGTGCGCGTGTCGGCGGAGAAGATCTCCAGCAGCACGTTCTGCAGCACGATGGAGAGGCCGAACGTGACGAGCAGCGTGGCCAGCGGCCCCGAGGACAGGCTGCGTTGCAGCAGCACCCGCTGGGTCAGGTAGCCGAGCACCGCGAAAAGCGGGACGGTCACCACCAGCACGATCCACAGAGGCAGCCCCGTTCCGCTGATCAGGGCCAGAGCCAGGAACGACGCGACCACCGCGAGGTCGCCGTGCCCGAGGTTGACGATCCGCATGACGCCGAACATCAGCGACAGACCGGTCGCGAACAGCGCGTAGAGGCCGCCGAGCATCAGCCCTTGGATGACGGCGTTGAGCCAGTTCATGTCAGTTGTCCCTCTCCTGCCTGCCCGGCCGGGAGCGCCGCTCCGATACCGAAGTACGCGTGCTCCACCTGCTCGGCGGTCAGGTCCGCGGGCCGTCCTTCGAGTACGGACCGGCCTTCCAGCAGGCAGTGCACCCGATCCGCCACCCGCATGGCCTGCGAGACGTCCTGTTCGACGATCAGTGCGGTGGTGCCGGTGCCGACGATGTCCGGGAGCACCTCGTAGATACGGCGCACGATCACCGGCGCGAGGCCCAGGGACAGCTCGTCGATGAGCAGCAGGTCGGGGTTGGACAGCAGCGCCCTGCCGATCGCCACCGCCTGCTGCTCGCCGCCGGACAGCTGCGAGGCGTTCTGCCTGCGCCGGTCGGCCATCCACGGGAACAGTTCGTGCACGCGGGCGACCGTCCAGGGGCCGGGCCGCTTCCGGTAGGTGCCGGTCAGCAGGTTCTCCTCGACCGTGAGGGACCGGAACAGCCTCCGGCCCTCCGGCACCAGGGCGACTCCTTCGGACACCCGCTTGTGGGCGGGGAGGCGGGTGATGTCGCGACCGCCGAGGTGAACGGTCCCCGAGGTCGGGGGGTTCAGCCCAGCCAGGGCGCGCAACAGCGTGGACTTGCCCGCGCCGTTGGCCCCGATGATCGCGAGGACCTCGCCCTTCTCGACCTCCAGGCTGAGACCGTCCACCGCGCGGAGCTGCCCATGGTGCACGGTGAGGTCACGGATGGAGAGCAGCGTCATGACGTCGTCTCCTCATCGGCCCTGTCATCGGCCGTGCCATCAGCCCTGTCATCGGCCGTGCCATCGGCTCTGCCATCGGCTCTGCCATCGGCTCTGCCATCGGCTCTGCCATCGGCTCTGTCATCGGCTCTGTCATCGGCCGTGCCATCAGCCCTGTCATCCGCCATGCCGTCGGCCATGTCATCGGCCATGTCGGCCTCAGGACCGCCGCCCAGGTAGAGCTCGCGCACCTTCGGGTCGGCGAGCACCCGCATCGGCTCGTCATCCGCGATCACGTCGCCACCGGCGAGGCAGACCATCCGTCCGACGGTCTTGACCAGCGCATGTACGACATGCTCGATCCACACGATGGCGAGGCCTTCGGCGTGCAGGTGTTTCACGACCTCGACGAGTTCGAGCACCTCCGGCTCGGTCAGCCCGCCCGCGACCTCGTCCAGCAGAAGGAGCCGGGGGCCCGTGCCCAGGGCGCGGGCCACCTCGAGGCGCTTGCGCTGAAGCAGCGCGAGCCGCCCCGCGGGGGTGTTGGCGAGGTCGGCCAGGCCGGTGCGGTCGAGCACCCCCATGGTGTGTGCCCATGCCTCCTTGCCCTTGAGCGCGGCTCCCTGGTAGCCGCACACCAGCACGTTCTCGAACACGGTCAGGTGCTCGAAGGGCCGGGGCACCTGGTAGGTACGGCCGATGCCGGCGCGTGTCCGGGCGTGGGGCGGGACGTCGGTGACCTCCCGCCCCTCGAACCACACCGCACCGCTGTCCGGGCGGAGGTCACCGGAGATCATCGCGAACAGGCTGGACTTGCCGGCTCCGTTCGGGCCCACGATCCCGAGCGCCTCACCCGGCCGGACCGAGAGCGTGAGGTCCCTGGCGACGGTCACCTTGCCGAAGCTCTTGGTGATGTCGTCGAGGCGCAGCAGTGGCTCGCCCATCAGGCGTGGGTGGGCAGGAGGTCGCCGCCGATCGGGACGGCCTTGTTGTGCGTGTTGTCCACGATCACCACGTCCCAGGGGAACTTCTCGCCCTTGCGCCACTGGCCGCCGACCGGGTGCTGGATCGCGATGCCGGGCTCCGGTCCCGCGGTGAAGTCCAGGTTGCCGCTCATGCAGTTGATCTTCATGGAGCGCAGCTTGGAGGCGACCTCGTCACGGTCCTTGGGGTCACCGGCCTCCTTGAACGCCTGGATCGCGATCTCGAACAGCGAGTACACCGAGCCGAGGGCCTGGGTCCACTGCTTGCCCGTGGACGCGGCGAAGTCGTCGGCGAGCTGCTTGGCGGTCTTCCCGTCCAGGACGGACGTGTAGGGGTGCGCCGGGCTCCACCAGAAGTCGGTGGCGATGTTGTCGGCCAGCGAGCCGAGCGCCTCGGCCTCCGACGGGAACAGCATGACCTTCGCGACGGTGGCCAGCTTGGGCTTGAAGCCCTGCTGCTGCGCCTGCTTCCAGAAGGTCTGGAAGTCCGGAGGGATCGGGGTGCAGGTGAACAGCTCGGCGCCCGACTCCTTGAACTTCGTGATCTGGGCGGTGAAGTCGGTCGCGCCGTCCTGGTAGGCGCCGCCGTCGATCGGGCGGTAGCCGGACTTCTCCATCATCGGGCCGAGGCCCTGGCGGAACGCGTTGGCGTCGGTGTCGTTGGGCCACAGAGCCGCGACGTTCTTGTTGGAGACGTCCATGCGCTCCCACATCGGGAAGAAGCAGTCGGCGAACTCCTGCATGCCGAAGAAGAACAGCGTCGTGTACGTGAAGCCCTCACCCGACTTGCCGCCCCGGCCGTGGAACCACGCCTCCCACGGGGCGATCGTGGTGACGTTGGGGATCTTGTTGGCCTCGCACTGGTCGGCGACGGGGTTGGTGGTGTCGGGCGTGGAAGACCCGACGATCAAGTCCACCTTGTCGCTGTTGATGAGCTGCCGGGTGACCTCGGTGGCGCGGTTCGGGTTGGACTGCGTGTCCTTGACGACGATCTCGATCCTGCGCTTCTTGCCGCCGGCGGTGAAGCCGTTCTTGATCGCCTCCTGGATCTGCTTGACCACGAAGTTGTCGGCGGTGGCGAAGCCGGCCAGCGGACCGGTCTGGGGGCTGACGTAGCCGATCTTGAGTACGTCGGACGACGAGGTGCCCGTCCCCTTCAGCCCACCGCAGGCGCTCAGCAGGGAGGTGCCGCCGACGGCGGCGGCGCCGAGACCGATCGTGCTGAGGAAGGAACGGCGGTCCATGCCGCCCATGGAAGCGTCGCTCACGCAGACTCCTTGTGTCGACGGTGTCCATGGGCGTGCTTCGCGCGCCTTCGGAACACCGGGGTTGCTCAGGGGATGGGTAAGTCGTCCGAGATCGCTCGGCCACCTCGTGGCCGGGAACGGCACCGGACCCTCGGTGC
Organism: Microtetraspora sp. AC03309; assembly: GCF_020826795.1. Classification (NCBI taxonomy): domain Bacteria; kingdom Bacillati; phylum Actinomycetota; class Actinomycetes; order Streptosporangiales; family Streptosporangiaceae; genus Microtetraspora; species Microtetraspora sp. AC03309. The sequence goes on from NZ_JADDIL010000092.1 coordinate 27,244, forward strand.
CGGGAAGTGGACCTGACCGTACGGGCCCGTTAACACGGGAGCAACAGGGTGTTCCAGAAGTTCGAACGCGATTTACTTTCTTCGAACGCGGCCAGGGAGTGGGCCGTGCGCGGCAGGGCTTGATCTGTCAGCCGCGACCTACGGCAGCGGCCGGTATCCGAGGCGCCTCGAGATCTCGGCGGCCGTCCGCCGGAGGCCCGGTTCGAGACGTCCCGCCAGCGCCTCGATGGAGGTCGGCGCGACGGTCAGATGGACGGCGACGTTGACCGCCGCGACGACCTCGCCCGAACGGTCCCGCACCGGCGCCGCGAACGACCGCAGACCCGGGGCGAGCTCCTCGTCGTTGGCCGCGACACCGCTTTGGCGCACCTTGGCGAGGGCCGTCATCAGCTGCTCGCGGTTCGTGATCGTCTTGGGTCCCCGGCGTGCCATGTCGGTGCGGTCGAGGATCTGGCGGAGCGTCGCCGGGTCCTTGTACGCCAGCAGTACCTTGCCCATGGACGTGCAGTAGGCGGGCAGCCGGGAACCGACGTGCAGGTTGAGGTCCATGGCGAGGGAACTGCGCCGGCCGCTGCGCCTCCTGTCCACGTAGACGACGTCCGGCCCGTCGCACAGTCCCATGCTGACCGTGAACCCCGTGTCGTCGGCTAGGGCCTGGAGCAAGGGGGCGGCGACCCGCGTGAGATCCATGGAGTCGATCGCCGCGAACCCGAGATCGACCACCCGGGGGCCGAGGAAGTACTTCTTGGTGTCCGGATCCTGTTGGATGTACTCCAGCGTGGTCAGGGTGGCGACGTACCGGTACGTCGTGCTCTTGTTGAGCCCGACGGCCCGCGCCAGATCGGCGATCCCCAGCACGGAGCGGTTCCCGCTGAAGGCGGACAGGATGCGCAGGCCGCGCTCCAGGGATACGGAGAAGGAAGCGGAGGTCTCGGTCGTCGCGCGACCGCGGGGGTGGGGCGTCTTGTCAACGGTCACGAACGTCAGAATACGGGCATACCGTTTTAACTACTCGAACGGTGCATTGACCGCCGGTCCGATCGTGTGAACGCTTCTCGACTGGACGGCGCCACGGCCTTCCCCCGGGGCTGCCCCTGGCCGGCGCAACCGTACAAACCACTGCAAGCGAGGAGAAACGAGCTATATGCCCCGAGTGGAGCGCATCGGGAGTGCCTGGCAGAAGAGGCACATCGGACACTTCATCGGCGGCGACTGGGTGGCCTCCGACTCCGGCCGCTCGTACCAGAACCGCTCCCCCTGGTCCGGCGAGGTGCTCAGCGAGGTCGCCGCCGGCGACGGCGAGGACACGCAACGGGCGATCACCGCGGCTCACCTGGCGTTCGGCGGCTGGGCCGGCGCGCCGCCCTGGCGGCGGCAACAGATCTTCCTGCGCGCGGCCGACATCCTCGAAGGCCGCCGCACCGAGGTTCTCGGCGCCCTCGCCGCGGAGACCGGGTGCGGTCGCCACTTCGGCGACGTCCAGATCGGCTTCGCGCTGAAGCTGCTCCGTCAGGCCGCCCAGCTGGCCTACCAGCCGACCGGGCACCTGCTGCCGTCGGACGTCGAGGGTACCCAGGCGATGGCCGTCCGCCGTCCGGTGGGCGTGGTCGCGGCGATAGCGCCGTGGAACGCCTCCCTCACCCTGTCCGGCCGGGCCGTCGTCGGGCCACTCGCCCTGGGGAACACGGTCGTGCTGAAACCCTCGGAGGAATCCCCCTACACGGGCGGCGCCCTCTGGGCGGAGATCCTCCAGGAGGCCGGCCTGCCCCCGGGAACGTTCAACGTCGTCACCCACGCGCCGGGCGAGGCCGGCGTCGTGGGCGACACGATGCTCGCGAGCCCCCTCGTCAAGCGGATCAACTTCACCGGGTCGACGCCGACGGGACGGCGTCTCGCCGAGAAGGCCGGGAGGCACCTGAAGCGCGTCGTGCTCCAGCTCAGCGGCCAGAACCCGCTCATCGTCGTGCGCGACGCCGACGTCGAGTACGCCGTGAACGCCGCGGCCTATGGCGCCTTCATGCATCAGGGGCAGGTGTGCATGTGCGCGAGACGCGTGTATGTCGAACGTCCGCTGGCCGAGGAGTTCAACGCGCGGTTCGCCGCGAAGGTGGCGAACCTGCCGACCGGCGACCCGTCGGACCCGGCGACCGTCGTCGGTCCGGTGATCAACGAATGGGCCCTGGCTCTCCTGGATCGCCGCGTCAAGGAGGCCGTCGAGCTCGGCGCCCGCGTTCTGGCCGGTGGCGTCCCCGCGCCACCGTGCTACCCGGCCACCGTGCTCACCGACGTCCCCGACGAGGCCGAGATCGCGCAGGGCGAGACCTTCGGCCCGGTCGTGATCGTGGAGGCCGTGGACTCGGCCGAGGAGGCGGTCACCCGCGCGAACGCGTCGGACCTCGGCCTGGCCGCCTCGATCATCACGGGCGACGCCCATCGCGGACTGCGGCTGGCGTCGGGGCTGGACGCCGGCATCGTCCACGTGAACGACCAACCCGTCAACGACGAGCCGCACATGCCGTTCGGCGGTGTCAAGGACAGCGGCTGGGGGCGGTTCGGGCTCGGCTTCGCCGCCGAGGAGTTCTGCGAACTCCAGTGGGTCACCGTACGCGACCAGGACCGCACGTTCCCCTTCTGACGCGACGGCCCGGCCGGTACGTGCCCTGGCGGAGTCTCACCAGGGGGACGGGGCAGGCGGCGCGACGACCGGCGGACGGTCGTCGCAGGTGATGGTGTTCGGCAGGACCCACGGGGCGAGCCAGGGCCCGGTGGTGCCGCCGCCGTCGTTCCCGCCGAGGTCCGTCAGCGAGAACTCCGAACCGGTGGGCGGGAAGTTGAACGACCCGCAGTTGTTGACGCCGACCGCGCCGACGTTGCGCGCGTCCACGTTCTCGAAGGAAGCGCCCCCCTTCACGCGCGCGCTGACCACCGAGGTGCCCGTGCCGTCGACCCTGATGTCCTTGAAGTGGACATTCGTGATCGAGTACAGGTCCTTCACCGGCCAGTCGCTGACCAGCATGATCGCGTTGTGGGTGTTGTCGAGGAAGTGGTCCCCGACCACCTGGATGTCCGCGTCGATGTTCTTCTCGAGCGCGTAGAACCAGATGGCTCCCAGGCCGATGTTCCAGTTCAGCTCGTAGGTGCCGGCGCGGACCGTGGTGTTGTTCGCGATCCGCAGGTGTCCGGTGAACGCCTTCGCTCCGAAGCGGGACCCGACGTGGATGGCGCTGCCCTCACGGATCGGGTCGGCGACGAGGTTGTTCGAGACGGTGTTGTCCGTACCGCCGTAGATGGCGATGCCGTTCGCGAGCACCGGCGTCTGCACCGTGTTGTGGTCGAACGTGTTGCCGGCGTCGGCGGTCTTCTCGGACCACATGGCGAGGCCGTCGTCACCCGAGTTGCGGATGAAGTTGTTCGAGACGACCGAGTTCGTGACGCCGGTGTGGAAGTTGAGGCCGTCGGCGATCTGGTCGACGATGACGTTGTTCGTGATCCGCAGGTTCGTCATCGGCCCGTCGAACCACATGCCCACCTTGGTGTGCCGGATGTGCAGGCCGTCGATGGTCGAGTCGCTCATCGCCCCGCCGATTCCGTTCACCTGGTCGGTGTCGACGCGCTCGCGGACGTCGCCCTCGATCGCGAAGCCGGACAGGTGGACGTTCCTGCTGCCCCCGGCTGAGGCGTCCTTGCCGTAGAAGCCGACGCCGGTGTGCACGGAGCCGTCGGGAGCGGGGGTGCCGAGCGTGACCTCGCGGCCCCTGACGATCGTGTACCAGTTGCCGGCGCCCTCGATCGTCACGTCGTCGACGACGATGTGGCGGTTCGCCTGGTAGGTGCCCGGCGGGATGTAGACCCTGAGGTGCTGACGCTTCGCGAAGGCGATCGCCTTGTCGAAGGCGTCGGCGGAGTCGCGCCGGCCGAGCGGGTCGGCGCCGAACGCCAGCACGTTCGCCGCGACGACCCTGACGTGGGGCGGGCCGACGAGCTCCGAGTCGAGCAGGTCGATGACCGTCCAGGCGGCGTTGCTCCCGGCGGGCACCGTGAGCCGCACCTGGTCACCCGCGCGGTACGTCCTGCCGAGCAGGAGGCGCTGCTCGTCGTAGAAGTGGTTCGGGCGGAACGGCTTCGTGATCGCCGGGGCGGGGGTCGTGGCCGCCGGCACGCAGGAGCACTCGGTGATCCACCAGTCGGGGTGCAGCAGATCGGCGTTCGGGTCGTTCGTGAACGGATACTGGTTGTACAGCCACGCGTACCGCGACGTGAGGGTCATGGTGGACCGGCTCCTGCCGTTCACCGTGACGTCGAGCGGCGCGGTGATGCCGCCCCCGCCCGGTGCGTCCGGGACGCTGTACCGCACGGTGATCGCGTTGGCCGCCTTCGGCAGCGTGAACTCGACGTACTGTCCCGGTGCCAGCGTGACCGCCTTGCGGCCGGACGCCTCCGCGGCCGGCGTGTACGCGGTACGGTCCGGGCCGATGATCGTGCCGTTCGTCGTGGCGTCCTCCGCCTCCTGCTCGACGAAGCCGACATCGGCGCCCCGGCCCGTGACGAGCGACGGGTCGATCGCGGCGCGGGTCACCACGGGAGGCGAAGCGCCGGCCGCGCCCTTGTCGGCGAGGGCCGTACCGCCGAGCGCGACGCCGAGACCGACGGCGATCGCGGTCACCGTCGCGACCGCCACCGCGGCCCTGCGCGACGGCCCGCCGGACCATCTCGCTGAAGCCGAACCTCCTGTGATGCTCCGTGACATCGAATGCTCGTTTCTGTGGGGGGTGAACACCTGAAAACGCGCTCAGGGCGGAGCGGACGCCCTGAGGGTGAGGTGACAGTAAGTCCCCCGCACTACGCCCCACAAGGTTTTGTGAAGGAGTTACGTAGACGTGCCGTTCGCTTGCGGTTGGAGTACGGATTCTTGCGGCCACTTCCGTAAGCCGCCGCAAAAGTTCGCAACGCACGACCGGCCACGACGCGAACCGGACACGGAGCGCCGACTCGGCCACACCCTGTCGGACACCGCCACGACCATCCGGACGGTGTCCGCTCACGCCGGTGTCAGGAGAGGAGGCCCGCTCCCCGCCCCCGGATCTCCCCC
>NZ_JADDIL010000093.1:0-30439 GCF_020826795.1 Microtetraspora sp. AC03309
GGGGAGGCGGGTACGGGGGAGGCGGGTACGGAGGCCGTGCCGTACGTCGAGGAGGTCGGCGAGATCTGGTGCGAGGTGCTCGGCCGCACCGGCATCGGCCCGGACGAGGACCTGTTCGACCTCGGCGGCCACTCGCTGTCGATCACCCAGATCATCGCGAAGGTCCGCGAGCGGCTGGATGTCGAGCTGCCCTTCGACGTGTTCTTCGACGCGCCGACGATCGCCGGGGTCGCCGAGGAGATCGCCCGCATGAAGGAGGAGGCATGCTGAGGGAACGCCTGGCCGAGCTGGTGTCCCAGGCCAGTGACGGGGAGCTCGCCGTCGCCGACATCCTCGCGGCGGACAGCGGCCTGCCCGCACTCGGCGTCACCTCGCTCACCTACCTGCGGCTGATCGACGCGATCGAGTCCGAGTTCGGATGCGACATCGACCTGGACGGCCCCTTCCTCGACACCCTCGACGGCCTCGCCGACCACCTGACCCGGCAGCTCGACGGCCGATGACCGGACACCAGGGCCTTCCCGGGCTGACCGAGCTCGCCCCGGAGACGGTCGAGTTCACCGGCGCGCGGGGCGGCGAGTACCCGCTGTGCTGGGGACAGCAGATGATCTGGGGCTCGACCCGGTGGCTGGACGACGGCGACCCGTACTTCAACCTGCCCTGGGCCCTGCCCATCAGTGCTCCGGGCGGAGGCGCGGGTGACCTCGCCGCCGTCCTGCGGGCCGTACGCCGTCTCGTCGAGCGGCACGAGACCCTGCGGACGGCCTACGTGGAGAGGCCGGAGGGCACCGTCCAGCGGGTGAACCGCGCCGGACGGCTCACCGTCGGCGTGTACGAGGCCGCCGCCAAGCCGATGAGCGCGGCGCGGGCCCTCGCCGCGGACCTGGCCGCGACGGGATTCGACTACGCCGCCGAGTCGCCGATCCGCTGCGCCGTCGTGCTCGTCCGTGGACGGCCGCGCGCGCTCGCGCTGGCGTTGTCCCATCTGGCGCTGGACGGCTGGTCGCTGAACCTGCTCGCCGCCGAATGGCCGCGGCTCCTCGCCGGTGACGACCTGCCCGAGCCCGTACGGCAGCCGCTCGACCAGGCCGCGTTCGAGAGGGAGGGCGCGGGTGCCGCGCGCGGCGCGCAGGCGCTGCGCCACTGGCGGGCGGGCCTGGCGGCCGCGCCACGCTCCATGTTCGACTTCCCGACGAGGGAGCCCGACGAGCCGCGGTTCGTCCGGTACGGGATGGAGTCGCTCGCCATGGCGGTCGCCGCCGAGACGCTGGCGGCGCGCTGCTCCGTCACCACCTCCAGCGTGCTGACCGTGGCGAGCGCCGCGCTGCTGGCCGCGCTGACCGGGCATCGGAAGGCGGCTCTGCAGCTCATCGTCTCCAACCGGCACGACCCCCGGATCCGGGACATGGCCGGTCCCGCCGCGCTCGACGGGCTCTTCGTGATCGACCTGGCCGCCGGCACGTTCGCGGACGCCGTACGCAGGGGGCATCGGCAGGCGATGGCCACCTACCGGAACGGGAACTACGACCCGTCCGCGGTGCGGGCCGTCCGGGACGAGGCGGCCGGACGACGCGGCGCCGAACTCGACCTGGACGTGTTCTTCAACGACATCAGGCCGGACGGCCGCTGGCCGAACCTGCCGCCCGCCGACCCGGATGACCCCGGCACGCTGAGCACGCTGGCGGGACGGACCAGGACGTTCTTCGTCGGCGGCTACCCGAAGGTCAAGGCGCGCGCCTTCTTCGCCACCGGGGCGGCCACGGCGACATGCGAGTTCTTCGTCCTCGTCGACACGGCCTACCTGCCGAGGGAGACGGCAGAACGGATGCTGCTCGGCCTGGAGGCCCTGCTGGTCCGGGCGGTCACCGAGGAGGTGCCGCTCGACCGGGTGGCCGAGGTCTGCGGTGTCGCCCCCGTACGGCGGCCCGCCGGCTGGACCCTGATCGGCGACGACTGGGTGTGCCCGCCCGAGGGCGACGGCCGGACGACCGGCGCCCCACCACTTGAGATGACTCGGAAGGTGACATGACCGACTCCCAGATGCGCGTGGTCGTCAACGGCGAGGAGCAGTACTCCGTCTGGTGGAGCGACCGCGAGCCGCCCCTCGGCTGGACGGCGACCGGGTTCGAGGGCACCCGTCAGGAATGCCTGGACCACATCGAGACGGTGTGGACCGACATGCGCCCGTTGAGCGTCAGGGGCCGGGACAGGTGACCACGCCCGCCCGCCGCGAGGCGCTGCTCAGGCGGCTCGCGGACCTGCCGCCGGGCCGCCGCGCGGCGCTGCTCCGCTCCCTCGGCCGCTCCTCGGAGGGGGAGTCCGCCGGGAGGGCGTGGCCGCTGTCGCCGGGCCAGGAACGCCTGTGGTTCCTCAGCCGGTTCGATCCGCGGGACACGAGCTACCACACCCCCTGGTGCGTACGGCTGCGCGGGCCGGTGGACGTGGACGCGCTCGGGGCGGCCTTCACCCGGATCGCCGAGCGGCACGAGGTGCTGCGGACCAGGTTCCGGCTGGTCGTCGACACACCCGCGCAGATCGTGCTGCCGCCCTCGCCGGTGCCGGTCGAACGGATCGACGCCCCCGGGACCCCGGATCCGGAACCGGAGGACGTGGACCTCGCGCTGGCCGCGTTCGTCAACCGGCCGTTCGACCTGGAGAACGGGCCGCCGCTGCGTGTCTCGCTGATGCGGCTGGGGGAGGACGACGCGCTCCTGTGCATCGTCCTGCACCACATCGTGGTCGACGGCTGGTCGCTGGACGTGCTGATGCGCGAGCTCGCCGAGTACTACGCGGCGCGGCGCGAGGGACGCGAACCCGAGCTGGAGGAGCTGCCCACGCAGTACACGCGCTTCGCCGTACAGGAAAGGGAGCGGGACCACACGGCGCGTCTGGCCTACTGGACCGGGAAGCTCGCGGGCGTGCCCGCGCTCGACCTCCCGGCCGACCGTCCACGCCCGCCCCGCTGGACGGGAAACGGCGGCCGGGAACACCTCCTGCTCTCCCCTGAGGAGATCGCTCCGCTGGAGCGGCTGGCCAGGGAGCTGCGGTGCACGCCGTTCATGGCCCTGATCGCCGCGTACCAGGCCATGCTGGGACTGGCGGCGGGACAGCATGACTTCTGCGTGGGCGTACCGGTCGCGGGCCGGTCCAGGAGCGAGCTGGCCCCGCTTATCGGCTACTTCGGGAACACGCTGGTGCTGCGCGCCGACCTGTCCGGGGACCCGACCTTCCGCGAGTTCCTCGGCCGTACCCGCGAGACCACGCTGGCGGGCATGCGGCACGCGGACGCGCCGTTCGAGCTCGTCCTCGCCGCGCTCCGGGTGCCCCGCGACATCAGCAGGCCGCCGCTGTGCCAGGCGATGTTCAACCTGCACAACCTGCCGAAGGGCGGCCTGCTCGGGACGGCGATGGGCGATCTTTCGGCGGAGCACCGTCCGGCGCCGCCGACCGGCCATACGAAGGCCGAGATCTCCGTGGACATGTGGCGCGGCCCGGAGGGGCTCGGCGGGGTCCTCGACTACAGCGGCGACCTCTTCTCGCCCGCGACGGCGCGGAGGTTCGCCCAGGCCCTCGGCGACGTCGTACGGCGGGCCGGAGTGAACCCTGACCTCCGGCTGTCCGAGCTGAGCGCGACGTGACGAGGAAGTGACGGGGAAGTGACGAGTTCGACCGTGGAAGGCGCATGAAGGTGAGCGGTGGAGTGAGCGGTGAAGTGGGCGGTGCCGTGAACGGTGTAGTGAACGGTGTCGTGACGGCGCTCGGGCTGATCCGCGGATGGCGTGAGCTGAGCCCCGACGCCGTCGCGGTGAGCGGCGCGGGAGGCGAGCTGACCTTCCGCGAACTGGACGACAGGGTCGGCCGCCTCGCGGCGGTGCTGCGCGGGCGAGGGGTGGGACCCGAGGTTCCCGTGGGGCTGTGCCTCGACCGGTCTCCCGGCATGATCGTGGCGATGCTCGCCGTGTGGGCGGCCGGAGGCGCGTACGTGCCGCTCGACCCGGCCTTCCCCGAGGAACGGCTCCGCGTCATGCGCGAGGACGCGGGCATGGAACTGGTGCTGACCCAGCCCTCCGTGGACGCCCGGCTGTTCGACGGGATCCGCGACGTCGTGGAACTCTCCCCGGACGGCACCCCGCTCGGCGCGGCATCCGAAGGCCGGCGGGATTCGGAAGGCCGGCGGGATTCGGAAGGTCCATGGGATTCCCACGACCCGAGGCACGTTGACGGGCCGGTGGGCGAGCTCGCCTACCTGATGTACACCTCGGGGTCCACGGGACGGCCCAAGGGGGTCGCCGTGCCGCACCGCGCGGTGGCGAACCTGCTGGAGTCCTTCGCGTCCCTGCTTGAGCTGACCCCGCGGGACGCCTGGCTCGCGGTCACCACGCTGTCCTTCGACATCTCCGTCCTCGAACTGCTGCTTCCCCTGGCCTGCGGTGCCCGGGTGGTCGTGGCCTCCGCCCACGAGACGGCGGACGGCCGCGCGTTGCGGTCCCGCGCCGTCGCCGAGGCGGTCACGGTCATGCAGGCGACACCGGCGAGCTGGCGGATCCTGCTCGACTCCGGAGGCGTACCCGAGGGGATCAGGACCCGCCTCTGCGGCGGGGAGGCCCTTCCCCGCGATCTCGCCGACGCGCTCCTCGGCGACGGCGCGCGGCTGTGGAACGTGTACGGCCCGACCGAGACGACGGTGTGGTCCACCGCCGGGCGGGTCGCGCCGTCGCCCGCGCCGGTGGACCTGGGGGAGCCGATCGGCAGGACGTCCGTGCACATCCTCGGCCCGGACGGGCGTCCCGTACCGGCGGGCGAGGCCGGCGAGCTGCACATCGGCGGCGCGGGAGTGGCCCGGGGATATCGGGGCATGCCCGCCCGGACGGCCGAGCGTTTCCTGCCCGACCCCTTCTCCGACGTGCCCGGTGCCCGCATGTACGCCACCGGCGACCTGGCGAGGATGCGGGACGGCAGGCTGCACTACCTGGGCCGCGCCGACCAGCAGGTGAAGGTCCGCGGCTTCCGGATCGAGCTCGGCGAGATCGAGAGCGTCCTGCGCTCCGCGCCTGAGGTCGGGAACGCCGCCGTCGGCGTGTGCGACGGCCCGGACGGCCTGCCCCGCCTGGTCGCGTACGTGGTCCGCGGGGATGGGGGCGCCGAAGAGTTGTGGCCGGTGCTGCGGGACCGGCTGCGCCGGCACGTCCCGGAGTACATGGTGCCCGCCCATCTGGTGGTGCTCGACGCCCTTCCGCTCACTCCCAACGGGAAGCTCGACAGGAACGTGCTGCCGTCGCCCGAGTGGACCCGCGCGCGGACCACTCCGTACCGGCCTCCGGCGACCGCGCTGGAGGAGGAGCTGGTGACGATGTGGGGCGACGTGCTGGGCATCGAGGAGCCGATCGGCGTCGACGACGACTTCTTCGAGCTCGGCGGCCACTCGCTGACCGCCACGCAGATCATCGCCAGGATCCAGGCGCGGTTCACCGTCGCCGTGCCGATCGTGGTGTTGTTCGAGCACCCGACGATCGCGGAACTGGCCGTGGAGATGGACCGCCTCGACGACGACGACCTCGACCTGGCCGAGGTGGCCGCGCTGCGCGACGAGCTCGACGGTCTCGGCGCCGATGACCTGGCGGCCCTCTTCGACGAACTGGCGCCGGGCGCATGAGGGCCCCGCTGTCCCCGACTCAGGAGCGCCTCTGGCTCCTCCAGCGCCTGTATCCGGACGACGCCTCCTACACCATGTACCTCGTGCGGCGGCTGCGCGGACCGCTCGACCCGGCGGTTCTGGAGGAGGCGTTCGCCCAGGTCGTCGCCCGGCACGAGAGCCTGCGCACGGGATTCACCGAGGAGGACGGCGTGCCCTGGGCGGTCGCCGTCCCCGCTGTCCCCGCCGATCCGGCCGCGGGCCTGGTCGAGTGGCTCGACGCGGGAAGCCGGGAGGAGGCGGAACGCCTGGTGGCCGGACGCGTCAACGCGCCGTTCGACCTCGCCGCGGGTGTGCCGCTGCGGATCGCGGTGATCGGGATCGGCCCGGACGACCACGTCCTGTGCGTCACGATGCACCACATCATCGGCGACGGCTGGTCCCTGAACGTGCTCCTCGACGACCTGGCCGAGTGCTACACCGCCCGGTCACAGGACCGGGAGCCCCGGCTGCGGCCGTTGCCCGTCCAGCCCACGGACTACGCGCGCTGGCAGCGCCGCCGGGCCGAGCGTGCCGTCCCGTACTGGCAGGAGAGGCTCGCCGACCCGCCGCCGCCCGAGCTGCCCTTCGCCACGACCTCGGCGCAGGGCGTCGCCAGGCACGGCGCGTTCCATCACGTCCGGGTCGGGGAGGACGTGGCGCGCGGCCTCGAACGGCTCGGACGCGAGCACCGGACGACCCTGTTCACCGTGCTCATGGCGGCCTACCAGGTACTGCTGCACCGCCACACCGGCCAGACCGACCTCCTCGTCGGCACGGCGGTCGCCGGCCGTGATCGGGTCGAGCTGGAGCCACTCGTCGGGTACCTCGCCCAGACGGTGGTGCTGCGCGGCGACCTCGACGGAGACCCGGCGTTCACCGACCTGCTCGTGCGCACCAGGACCGAGGCACTGAGCGCGATGAGCCGGCCGTCGGTGCCCTTCGAGCGGATCGGGCATCCACCCGAGACGCTGATGCCGACCATGCTGATCCTGCACAACCAGAACGTGGGACCGACCCGGCCCTTCGGTGAGCTGGCCGTGAGCCTGTTCCCGGACGGCTTCGGCCAGGCCAAGCTCGACCTGCTCACCGAGGCGTGGTGGGACGGCCCGGAGCTGGTCGTCTCCTTCTGCTACGACGCGGCGCGGCATGAGGCCGGGGAGGCGGGGCGGGAGACGTTCCGACGGCTCGCCGACCGGTTCCTGCTCCTGCTGGAATCCGCCGTGGCCGAGCCGACCCGGCGGATCTCGGAGCTGCGGATCTGGACGGACGCCGACCAGGCGGACATCCGCGCGCTGGCCGGTGACGGCGCGGACGCGACCGGCCCCCTCGTCCCGGAGATGATCGCCGAGACGGTACGGCGCACGCCGGACGCGGCGGCGGTGATCTGCGGTGAGACCGTGCTCAGCTACCGGGAGCTGGACGCGAGGGCGGGAGCCCTCGCCGCCGCACTCAGGGACGGCGGTGTGCGGCCCGGTGACCTCGTCGGCGTCTGCCTGCCCCGCTCGGTCGAGGCGATCACGGCACTCCTCGCCGTCTGGCGGGCCGGGGCGGCGTACCTGCCGCTCGATCCGGCTGATCCGGACGAGCGGCTCGCCTTCTCGCTCGGCGACTGCGCGGTGACGCATGTGATCACCCATCGCCCCCTGCCGGGCGCGTTCACCCTGATCGACCCGCGGGCCGTGCCCGGCTCGCCGATCGAGCCTCCGACCGATCCGCCTGTGGGGCCGATGGACGTCGCCTACGTCATCTCCACCTCTGGCTCGACCGGCAGGCCCAAGGGCGTGGTGGTCGAGCACCGCGCCATAGCGGCCCGCGTGCGCTGGATGCGGGAGGAGTACCGCCTGGCGCCGGGCGACCAGGTGGTCCAGTTCGCCTCGCTGAGCTTCGACACCCACCTCGAAGAGGTGTTCCCCACGCTCGCCGCCGGGGCCGCCCTGGTGCTGCTGCCCGAGGGGGCGGCGACACTGCCCGACCTGCTCGTGTCCCCGGCGGGGCGCCGGATCAGCGTGCTCGACCTCCCCACCGCCTACTGGCACCACCTGGTCGAGGAGATCGACCAGATCGCCTGGCCGCCGTCGCTGCGCCTGGTGATCATCGGGGGCGAGCAGGCGTCCGGTGGATCCGTGGCCCGCTGGCACGACAGGTTCAGCAGGTTCGACAGGTTCGACAGGTTCGGCGGCTCCGGCGGGTCCGGTGAGCGGGTCCGGCTCGTCAACACGTACGGTCCGACCGAGGCCGCCGTCATCGCCACCGCGACCGGCCTGGACGGCGCCGACGGTGGCACGGCCGGCCGGCCTCCCATCGGGCGGCCGGTCGGCGCCACCACGGTCCACCTGCTCGACGGACGGGGCGGCCCGCTGCCGAAGGGAGCCGTCGGCGAGCTGGTCATCGGCGGAGCCGGAGTGGCGCGGGGCTACCTGGGCCGTCCCGCCCTCACCGCCGCCGGGTTCGTCCCCGACCCCGGCGGCCCGCCGGGAGCCCGCCGCTACCGCACCGGGGACCGGGCCCGCTGGCGGCAGGACGGCAGGCTGGAGTTCCTGGGCCGGATCGACGAGCAGCTCAAGGTTCGCGGCTTCCGGATCGAGCCCGGGGAGGTCGAGGCACGCCTGCTCACCCACCCTGACGTGGGGCAGGCGTTCGTGACGGTCCGCGCCGAGGAGCTCGTGGCGTACGTGACCGGAACCGCCGCGCACGAGGAACTGCGTGCGCACCTCACGCGTGCGCTGCCGCGCCATCTCGTCCCGACGGCCTGGGTGACCCTCGACGCGCTGCCGCTCACGGCACGCGGCAAGATCGATCGGGCCGCGCTGCCCGAACCGGCGCGGGCGGCCTCCGCCGGGCAGGTCCCTCCGCGTACGGACGCGGAGCGGCTCGTTGCCGGCACCTGGGAGGAACTGCTCGGCGTGGAGGCCGTGAGCGCCTTCGACGACTTCTTCGCGCTGGGCGGCCACTCCCTGCTCGCGACCAGGATCGCGGCCAGGCTGCGCCGTACGACGGGGGTGGAGGTGCCGGTGCGGACGATCTTCGAGAGCAGGACCGTCGCCGAATTGGCGTCGGCCCTGGAAGACCTGCTGATCGCCGAGCTTGCCGGGATGTCGGACGAGGAGGCCGAGCGCCTGCTCTCCACCTCGGAGGCGTGATCGCCTGAAGGATCCGCACTGTCCGGCGGTTGAGCAGGAGGGTGAGGCGGCCTCACCCTCCTACTCGATCAGTCCTGAGGACTGAGGACTGAGGACTGAGGACTACGGGCGGGCCAGGGCGTAGAACTTCTGGCCGCCAACAGTGACCGTGGTGCAGTAGTACTCGGGGCCGGCGGCGTTGGCGGCGGAGTTGCACGCCTTCGCGCCCGCTGCCGTGTAGCCGTACCAGCGGACGATGACCTGGGCGCTGGCCGGGCTCGGCAAGGCGGCGATGCCCAGTGCGGTGGTGACGGCAACAGCGGCCATGCCCGTGGATACTCGCTTCAGCATATTCCTCATAGCTACATTCCTTCCAAAAGTAATGATTTATGTAGCGGCACAACAATTACATCCATGGACGATAGTGGCGAAATGTACAGACCGCAATAGGTTTGTTGAGAGATGGCATGACGCAAGTGATGGTTGGCCGTCAGAGGTCGCGATTCGGGCGCCCTGGCGGATCCAGCGGGGTGAAGCCGCCGGTCATTCCGGTGAAAGGTGACACCATACGACTGGAGTGGGCAGAGATGGACAATTAGCCTCAAATGGGAAATGTGGTCGATTTCCCTTCCATGGCACTTTCGCCGACCCACAACAACCCTTGGCCGTGTCGCTTCTCATGCGGTTCATCTGGGTATCCAGCGCGGCGCCGCGGAATTGTGTCGAGTGGTTTCCGGACAGTAGTCAGGTCACCTGGCAAGGTGCCTGCTGATGACCAGGCGCTGGATCTGGTTGGTGCCCTCGAAGATCTGCATGATCTTGGCCTCGCGCATGTAGCGCTCGACCCGGAACTCCCGCGTGTACCCGTACCCGCCGAAGACCTGTACCGCGTCGGTGGTGACCTTCATGGCGGTGTCGGTGGCGACCAGCTTGGCGACGCTCGCCTGCCTGCTGTACGGGAGGCCGGCGTCGCGGCGGCGGGCGGCGTCGAGGTACATCGCGCGGGCGGAGTCCACGCCGGCCGCCATGTCGGCGAGCAGGAAACCGAGCCCCTGGTGGTCGATGATCTTCTTGCCGAACGCCTGGCGCTCCTTGGCGTAGGCGACGGCCTCGTCGAGCGCGGCCTGGGCGAGGCCGGTGGCGCACGCGGCGATGCCGAGCCTGCCGGAGTCCAGGGCGCTGAAGGCGATCTGGAGGCCCTGCCCCTCCTCGCCGACCAGCCGGTCGGCCTCCAGAAGCGCGCCGTCCCAGTGCGCGCTGGTCGTGGGTACGGCGTGCAGGCCCATCTTCTCCTCGGGGCGGCCGAAGGTCAGGCCGTCGGCGGCGCCGGGCGCGAGGAAGCAGGAGATGCCCCGGCCGCCCTCTCCCGTCCGCGCGAACAGGGCGTAGAAGTCCGCGATGCCCCCGTGGGTGATCCACGCCTTGTTGCCGGTGATCCGGTAGCCGCTCTCGGTCTTTTCCGCCTTGCAGGTGAGCGCGGCGGCGTCCGACCCCGCCTGCGGCTCCGACAGGCTGTAGCCGCCGACGATCCGCCCGGCCAGCATGTCGGGCAGCCAGCGCTCCCGCTGCCGCTGCGTGCCGAAGGAGGCCACGGGGAAGCAGGCCAGCGTGTGCACGCTGGTCGCGACGGCGACCGCGGCCCATCGGGCCGCCAGCTCCTCGATCACCTGCAGGTACACCTCGTACGACCGGCCGCCGCCGCCGAACTCCTCGGGGTACGGCAGGCCGAGCAGCCCGGCCGCGCCGAGCGTGCCGAACAGGCCCTCGGGATAGGTCTCGGCGCGCTCGTGCTCGTCGACCCGGCGGGCGAGTTCCTTGTCGGCGATCTCACGGGTGAGCTCGATGAGATCGCGGGCGTCCTGGTCGGGCAGCAGGCGTTCGACGGGCACGGTCACTCCTGGGGGGTGAAATGTCGGTCTTATGGATCAGACGGTATGCGAAGCGGGCTCGTCCAGGCGTGCGAGGGCGGTCCTCGCGCTCTCGCGGAACTCGGCGACACGGGCGAGCTTGATGTCCTCGTAGCCGCGGATCGCCTCCGGCAGGGCCGCGATCCCGGCGACGGCGTCGGCGGTGCCCGGGGTGAGCCGGGTGAGGGCGTCGCGCATCAGCTCGCGATACTCGCCGACGAGCTCCCGTTCGACGCGGCGCACCCCGGCGTAGCCGAACACGTCGAGCGCGGTGCCGCGCAGGACGCGGGCGGCGCGCAGCCCGCGGAACAGCACCCCCGCCGACCGGCGCACCCGGATCTTGCGCTTCATGCCCAGCGCCCGGAGCAGCGGCGGATGCAGCAGCACGGACACGACGGCGTCCGGACCGAACTCCTTCTCCCGCCTGGCCTTCTCGACCGGGTCCAGGTGCAGCCGGGCGACCTCGTACTCGTCCTTGTACGCCATGAGCTTGTGCAGCCCCCTGGCGTAGGCGAGGGCGATCCGCGTCCCGGCCTCGTCACCCGCGCGCTCGGTCGCCAGGGCCGCCACGCGGCGCACGTCGTCGGCGTACCCGCGGGCGTAGGCCGCGTTCTGGTAGCCGGTCAGATCGGCGGTCCGGGTGGCGAGCGCCCGCTCAAGATCGCCGGTTCCCGGGGTGTCGACGTCCACCGCGGGCGCGGCCGGGGGTGCGGCCGCGGGCGCCGCGGCCGCGAGTACGGCCTCTCGGTCCACGACGGCCGCCCGTCCCCAGCGGAAGGCCGCGAGATTCTGCCCGACGGCGGCCCGGTTGAGCCGGATGGCCTGCTCGATGGACTCGGCGGAAACCGGGACGCAGCCGTGCTGGAACGCCGCGCCGACGAGCAGCATGTTGGCGGGCATGTGGTCGCCGAACAGCGCCTCGGACAGCCCGTGGGCGTCGAGGTAGACGTTGTCGGCGCCGCGCGTGGCCGACTCGACCCGGACGATCGCGTCGGCGGGCGAGCCGGGCACGGCGGCGCGTCCGGTGACCATGGCGGCGGTCGGCACGACGGCCGTGCTCACCACGGCGATCGTGCGCTCGGGCGACGCGACGGACAGGTTGCCGTCGGCTGCGGCGCCGAGCAGGTCGAAGCCGATCAGCACGTCGGCGGTGCCGGTGGAGGCGCGCAGCGCGCCGGTGACCGGCCGCGGTGAGATGCGGACGTCGCTGACGACGGGTCCGCCCTTCTGCGCCAGCCCGGTCTGCTCCAGCCCGGCCGCGTACAGGCCGTCGAGGTGGGCGGCCATCTGCAGGATCTGCGAGACCGTGACGACGCCCGTGCCGCCGATGCCCGGCATCCTGATCAGGACCGGCCCGCCGTCGAGCCTGCTGACCGGCTCGGGCAGCGCCACCGGCGGGGACGGCATGTTCGCGGGCTGCATGTTCGCGGGCGTGGGCCGCGTGCGCCGCTTCCCTGGCTCGACGAGCAGGAACGAGGGGCAGTCGCCCTTGAGGCAGCTCAGGTCGGAGTTGCAGGACGGCTGATGGATCCGGGTCTTGCGGCCGAACTCGGTGTCGACGGGCTGGACGGACAGGCAGGTCGACACGTCCCCGCAGTCGCCGCAGCCCTCGCAGACCCGCTCGTTCACCACGACCTTCGCCGTCGGCGTGGGCAGCTTGCCGCGCTTGCGCAGCCGGCGTTCCTCGGCGGCGCACCGGTCGTCGTGGATCAGCACGGTCACCCCGTCCACGGCGGAGAGTTCGCGCTCGGCCGCGGCGAGGTCGTCCCGGTGCCGGACGCTCGCGATCGGCGCCAGCCGTACCCCGCGATAGGTCTCCGGCTCCGGCGTGGTGATCACAATCTGGCGGACCCCTTCGGCGGCCAGCGACCTCGTGAGCGCGGGGACGTCCAGGCGGCCCTCGGCGCGCTGGCCCCCGGTCATGGCGACGGCGTCGTTGTAGAGCAGCTTGTACGTCATGGACACGCCGGCGGCGACGGCGGCGCGGACGGCCAGCGAGCCGGAGTGGTGGAAGGTGCCGTCGCCGAGGTTCTGCACGAAGTGCGGGTCGTCGGTGAAGGGGGCCAGGCCGAACCACTGGGCGCCCTCGCCGCCCATCTGGGTGATGCCGACCCGGGCGCCGCGCCCGTCGCCGTCCAGGGCGATCATGGCGTGGCAGCCGATGCCGACGCCGACCAGCGTGTTGTCGGACGTACGGGTGGAGGTGTTGTGCGGGCATCCCGAGCAGAAGTACGGCGTGCGCGCGGCGATCAACGGCAGCGTGCGGCGTGCCCGCGTGGCGGGGGTGAGGGACCGCAGGCGGACGGCCGCCGCCCGGGGCAGCCGGTCGCCGCCGACGCACGTGGCGAGCGCCCTCGCCACGTCCTCGGCGCCGAGGGTGCCGCGGGCGGTGAGCAGCTCGCGGCCGACCACGGCGGGGGTGCGCTCACCGCCGTAGAGCGCCTGCTTGAGCTGCCCCTCCAGGAACGGCACCTTGTCCTCCACCACGAGCACCCGGTCGAGGTCGGCGGTCATGGCGGCGAGTTCGTCATGGGCCAGCGGGAACGGCATCGCGAGCCGGATGAGGCGCAGGCCCAGGTCCTCCATCGCGCTCTCGTCCAGGCCGAGGTCCGCCAGCGCCCTCTGTACCACCGCGAAGGCGGTGCCGGAGGCGAGGACGCCCAGGGTGGCGCGACGGGCGCCGAACATCACCCGGTTCAGGCCGTGCGCACGGGCGTAGTCGCGGGCCAGTTCCAGCCTGCGGGTCAGCATGTCGTGCTCGGCGTCCAGGGAGGCGGGGCCGACCAGGATGGGCGACCCGCCGCGATCGGGGTGGTCCGGCGCCGGGACGCCGTCCCGGATCGGGCCGAGGTCCACGGTGGCGGACGCGTCGGCGACGTCGGCGACGATCTTGAGGCCGGTCCACAGGCCGGTGACGCGGGACAGGGCGACCGCGTGCAGCCCGAACTCGATGATCTCCGCCACCGAGCCGGGCGCGAGCAGCGGCATGGACAGGCTCTGGCACATCGGCTCGCACGAGCTGGGCACGGTCGAGGACTTGCTGCCCGGGTCGTCGCCGATCCAGGCGACCGCGCCGCCGAGCGCGGCGGTGCCCGCCACCGTGCCGTGCCGGATGGCGTCGGCGGCCCGGTCCAGGCCGGGGTTCTTGCCGTACCAGAAGCCCGTCACCCCGTCGTACCGCCGCCCCGGCACCTGGCCGAGGAGCTGCGTTCCGGCCACCGCGGTTGCCGCGAGCTCCTCGTTGAGCCCGGGCCGGAACACCACGCCCGCGGGTTCGAGGAAGCGCGCGGCCCGTCCCATCTCCAGGTCGACCCCGCCCAGCGGTGAGCCCTGGTATCCCGACACGAAGACACGCGTGTTCAGGTCGCGCTCGCGGTCCAGGCGGCGCTGCTCCAGCGTCAGGCGGACCAGGGCCTGGATGCCCGACATGACCACCCGGCCGTCAACGGACGTGTACCTGTCATCGAGTGACACAGTCGTCTGCACGGTGGCCGGCGCCTCGGCGGGATTGGGGCTCACGCGAACCTCCTGGTCGTCGTCCGGAGGACGGTCGTCGTTCGGGGGAGCCCCAAGCACAGCAACGCGTCCTGGTGCTGCGCAAGTATCAGCCGACCAGAAGCCATAAAGACGCAAACTCTTTGCGGCGGGAGCCTCTTTCGCTAAGGTTCCTTTCGCCGACCCGAGGAGTTTTCGCATGTCCGAGATCGATGACATCGACCACCGCATCCTGCGGTTGCTGCGCGAGGACGGGCGCAGGACCTTCTCGGAGATGGCGGTCGAAGTCGGGCTCTCGGTGGCCGCGGTCAAGCGGCGGGTGGACCGGCTGCGGGAGATCGGCGTGATCACCGGCTTCAGCGTCCAGATCGACTACGCCAAGCTCGGCTGGGGGATCGAGGCGTTCACCGAGCTGCGCTACCCCGGCACGACCCCGGTGAGCGAGATCGTCCGTACGGCGACCGACGTGCCGGAGGTCCAGGCGGTGTTCACCATCGCCGGCGACCCCGACGCGCTGATCCACGTCCGGGTCCGCGACCTCGGGCACCTCCAGCAGGTCATCGACCGCCTGCGCCGGGCCGGCAACGTCACCGGCACCAAGACGCTGATGGTGCTGGGCTCGTGGACCCGCGACGCCCTCGCCCGCGACGACCGGCGGCCGGTGTTCTGAAGCTCGTAGGCTGAATTTCTCGCACGTGACGGACAGGAGCGCTGAGGTGGCCGAGACGACGCCGACCGAGACGATGGTGGCCGAGGTGATGGCCGAGCTGACCGAGCTCGAGGACCCGAAGGCACGCGCGGTGAACGAGAAACACGGTGACGATCACGGTGTGAACCTCGGCAAGCTGCGCGCGCTCGCGAAGCGGCTGAAGACGCAGCAGGAACTCGCGTGCCGTCTCTGGGAGACGGATGACACCGCGGCGAGACTGCTGGCGATCCTGATCTGCCGCCCGAAGGCGTTCGGGCGTGACGAGCTGGACGTCATGGTGCGTGAGGCGCGCAGCCCCAAGGTGCACGACTGGCTCGTGAACTACGTGGTGAAGAAGAACCCGCACTCCGAAGAGCTGCGCCTGGCCTGGTCCGCCGATCCGGATCCGGTGGTTGCGAGCGCCGGTTGGGCGCTGATCACCGAACGCGTGGCAAAGAAGCCCGAGGGCATCGACCTGGCAGGACTGCTCGACGTCATCGAGGCGGAGATGAAGGACGCCCCGGATCGCCTGCAGTGGGCGATGAACCACTGCCTGGCGCAGATCGGGATCGACCACGCCGAGCACCGAACCCGTGCGATCGACATCGGTGAGCGCCTGGAGGTGCTCAAGGACTACCCGACTTCCCCTGGCTGCACGTCTCCGTTCGCGCCCATCTGGATCACCGAGATGGTGAGCCGGCAGCACCATAAGTAGGACCGGACGGTCGCCCGGCTGGTTCCCGGCGCCCAGGCGGCGGCGAGCGGGTAGCCGGGCGGGACGAGCCTGCCGTCACGACGCACCTGGACCGGACCGGACCGAGGACGCCGAACCGCAGACTCATCCAGCCTCCGGTACTCGCTGCCGCTACGCCGACGCGCGGATCACCAGATGGGTGTCCAGTATCACCACGGGCTGCTCCAGCGGGTCGCCGTTGATCCTGGCGACCAGCAGCTGCACCATCTGGCGGCCCATCGCCTCGGTCGGCTGGTGGACGCTGGTCAGCGGCGGCTCCGTGTGGAGCGCCACCCGGGAGTCCTCGAACCCGATCAGCGCCACGTCGCCCGGCACGCTCAGGCCGCGCTCCTTGAGCACGTGCAGTGCGCCGACCGCCATCGCGTCGGACGCCGCGAAGACGGCGTCCAGGTCCGGATGCCGTTCGAGGAGCTCCCGCATCGCCGTGGCGCCGCTCGCCTCGGAGAAGTCGCCGTACGCGACGCGCTCGCCGGTGCCGGTCGCCAGCAGGGCGTCGCGGTATCCGGCGAGACGGTCGACACCCACGCCCATGTCCTGCGGGCCGGCGATCGTGGCGATCCTGCTACGACCCTTGCCGAGCAGGTACTTCGCCGCCTGCCGGGCGCCGGCCCGGTTGTCCATGTCGACGTAGCTGTACGGCGTGAGCCCGACCGGGCGGCCGCCCAGCACCGTCGGGACGCCCATGGCCTCCAGCCGCTCCGGCAGCGTGTCGGCCCCGTGCACGGACGTGAGCAGGACGCCGTCCACGTGCTGGCCGGTGAGGTAGTCCTCCAGCCGGTCGTGCTCCGCGCGGTTCTGCGCCATCGTCAGGATGAGCTGCAGCCCCGTCTCGGAGAGGGCCGAGCCGATCCCGCGGATGATGCCCGCGAAGAACGGCTCGTCGAAGATCCGCTGTTCTGACTCCGACACCACCAGCGCGATGGTGTCGGTCCGGTTGGTGACCAGAGCCCGCGCCGCGCGGTTGGGCACGTAGCCCAGATCCTTGATCGCCAGAAGCACGGCGTCCCGGGCCTTCTCGCTCACCTTCGGCGAGCCGTTGATCACCCGTGACACCGTGCCGCGTCCGACTCCGGCACGGGCGGCGACTGCCTCCAGAGTCGGGCGCGCCCCCTGTCGGCGGTCCCCGTTCATCGTTGCCCCCTCCTGAATTTCCCGGCCCTGTCCTGTGGGTCCTGTGGGCCTATTCTGCTGGGCCCAGGAGCCCGCCGTGACGCGCCGTCTCCGCGTACCACAGGGCGCTGTCCTTCAGGATCCGCCGCTGCGTCGGATAGTCCACGTACACCAGGCCGAAGCGCTTGTCGTAACCCCATGCCCACTCGAAGTTGTCCATCAGCGACCAGGCGAAGTAGCCCTGCAGCGGGATGCCCGCCTCGATGGCAGCATGACATGTCCGCAGATGGGCGTCGATGTACGCGAGACGATCCGGATCATGAACTCGGTCGTCGGCCGTGAGCTCGTCCTCGAAGGCCGCGCCGTTCTCCGAGATGATCAAGGGGATGGGAGGGTATTCCCGCGTCAGCCGGACCAGCAGTTCGTTCAGGCCCGAGTCGTCGATCTCCCAGCCCATGGCGGTGACGGGACGGCCGCCGTTGACGAAACCGACGTGCTCGCTGCCGACCCACGGCGATCCCGAGTCGGTCGGCGCCGCGGCGGCCGACTGCGCGCCGCCCGGAGTGCCCGACACGGTGAACCGGCTGTAGTAGTTGATCAGCAGCATGTCGATCGGCGCGGCGATCGTGCCGAGGTCGCCGTCCTGGATGAACCCGGTGTCGGTGATCTCGCGCAGGTCCTCCAGCACGTCCTCCGGGTACGCGCCGGTGAGCAGCGCGTCAAGGAAGAAGCGGTTCTGCAGGCCGTCGATGCGCCGGGCGGCGTCCCTGTCGGCCTCGCTGTCGCTCGCCGGGGTGATCGCGTAGAGGTTCACGCACCCGCCGATGAGGGAGTCGGCCCGCTGCGCGCGCATCGCCTGTACGGCGAGCCCGTGGGCGAGGTTCAGGTGGTGCGCGGCGCGTACGGCCGCCGCCGGCTCGCGCCGTCCCGGCGCGTGCTCGCCCGAGGCGTACCCCAGGAACGCGGCGCACCACGGCTCGTTGACCGTGCTCCAGTTCCTGACCCGGTCGCCGAGCCCGTCGTGCACGACCGCCGCGAAGTCGGCGAAGCGCTTCGACGTGTCGCGCGCGGGCCAGCCGCCCGCGTCTTCCAGCGCCTGGGGGAGATCCCAGTGGTAGAGCGTCACCCAGGGGTCGATGCCGTAGCTGAGCAGCTCGTCGACGAGCCGCTTGTAGAAATCGAGACCCTTGGCGTTGATCTCCCCGGCCCCGTCGGGCTGGATCCGCGGCCAGGACACGGAGAAGCGGTACGCCGTCAGGCCCAGGTCGGCCATGAGCCGCACGTCGTCCCGGTAGCGGTTGTAGTGGTCGATCGCGACGTCGGCGTTCTCGCCGCCCACGACGCTCCCCGGCCTGCTGACGAAGGTGTCCCAGACGGACGTCCCCCGCCCGTCCGCGGTGACCGCGCCCTCGATCTGGTAGGCCGAGGTCGCGGCGCCCCAGACGAACCCCGTGGGGAACATCAGCCCGGGGAGCCGGGTCTCGGCCTGAGTCTCCTGCGTGGTCACGCTTTGACCGCACCTTCCATGAGTCCGCCGATGATCTGGCGGCCGAACAGGACGAATACCAGGATGAGCGGGAGGATGGACATGGCCGTTCCGCTGAAGATGAGCACGTAGTCGGTGCCGTACTTCGCGTTCAGCGAGTTGATCGCGACCTGGACCGTCGGGTTGTCCGGAGTCAGGGCGATGAGCGGCCACATGAAGTCGTTCCAGGTGAGCATGAAGGTGTTGATGCCGAGCACCGCCATGCCCGGCCGTACGGCCGGCAGGATGACGTTCCACCAGATCCGCAGCGTCGACGCGCCGTCGACGCGGGCCGCCTCCACCAGCTCGTTGGGCACGGCCTGCTCGGTGTACTGCGTCATCAGGAAGACCCCGAAGCCGTTCAGCAGGTACGGCAGGATCACCGCCTTCAGCGTGCCGATCCACTCCAGGTTGACCATGAGCCGGTACAGGGGCACGATGCCCATCTGCTGCAGCGGAACCATCATGGTCACGAGCACGAGCAGCAGGAGCACCTTGCCGCCCTTGAACCGCAGTCGCGCGAAGGCGAAACCGGCGAAGGTCGAGATCAGCACGACCGAGATCGTCACCGTGGTGGCGATGATCAGCGAGTTGGTCAGACCGGCCAGGTAGTGCGCGTCCTCGTTGGAGAGCACCCGCTGGATGTTCTGCCCCAGGTTGCCGCCGGGCAGGAACGGCGGCGGGATGTCGGTCGCCTCCTTGTTGGTACGCGAGGCGATGACGAGCATCCAGTAGATCGGGAAGGCCGAGATGACGATGGTGACGACCAGTACGATCTTCGTCCACGGCGTGGCCGACCACAGGTCGGCCTTCTTGCGCCCCTGCTGGGTGCGGGGCCGGTTCCCCGCGGTGAGCGTGGTCACTTTTTGCCCCCGATCCGGCGGACGAGCAGGAAGTTGATGAGCGACCCGATGAGGATCATCAGGAAGAGAAGCCACGCGGCGCCGGACGCGTACCCGTAGTCGAACTCGCGGAAGCCCTGCTCGACGATGAACATCGACACGGTCTGGAACTGGCTGTTCGTGCCGCCGTGGACGTTGCCGCCGTAGAACGTGGTCGGCTCGGCGAAGAGCGTGAGACCGCCGATGGTGGAGTTGAGCACCACGAAGATCATGGTCGGCCGCAGCATGGGCACGGTGATCTGCCAGAACTGGCGGCGGCGGGAGGCCCCGTCGATGGACGCCGCCTCGTAGAGGTCCTTCGGGATGGTCTGCATCGCGGCCAGGAAGATGATCGCGTTGTAGCCGGTCCACCGCCAGTCGATCATGGTCGAGATGGCGATCCACGAGGGGATCCGCTGGGCCTTCCAGTCGATCGGATCGACGCCGAACCAGTCGAGTGTCCAGTTGATGAAGCCCCAGTCGCGGCCGTAGAGCTGGGTGAAGACCACGGCGACCGCGACGACGGAGGTGACCAGGGGGAGCAGCACGCCCATGCGGACGAACAGCTGGCCCTTGATCCGCTTGTTCAGGGCGTTCGCGAGCAGCAGCGCCAGCAGGATCTGCGGCACGGTCGCGATGAAGAACATGCCCAGCGTGTTGACGACGGCGTTCCAGAACGCGCTGTCGGACAGGAGCGCGGTGTAGTTCCCGAGCCCCGTCCACTCCTCGGTTCCCGTGAGGTCGAACTTGAAGAGCGAGTACCACAGGGTGAAGCCGAGCGGGAAGATCCCGAAGATCAGGAAGAGCAGGAAGTACGGCGAGACCAGGAGGTACGGCGCGGCCTTCAGGTCCAGCCAGGACAGGAAGCCGCGGCCCTGCGGCCGCCGCGCGTGCCCCCTCCGTGGCGGGAGCGGTGCCTGGGTGGACCGTCCCGCGTCGACGTTTACGCTCATGGGTTACCTTTCAGGCGGAAGCAGGCGACCGGCCCGCCGGCGGGGTGCCGCTGCGGCGGGCCGGTGCTGATTCAGCGAGCGGGGATCAGCCCGCCGCCTTCACGGCGTCGTCGACGAGCTTCTGCCAGCCCTGGGCGTAAGGGACGGAGCCGTCGTCGATCGCCGACACGACCGACTCGATCGCGTTCTTCACCTGGGCGTGCTTGACCCCGAGGAAGACCGGCTGCAGCGACGAGGCCGACTTGGCGAAGATGTCGCCGACCGGCGCGTCGTTGAAGTACTCGTTCTTGGCGCTTTGCACCGCCGGGTCCTGCTGGGCGAGGGAGTTGCTCGGCATGTTGCCGGCGTAGGTGAAGACGCTGACCTCACCCTCCTGGCCGGTCAGGTAGTCGAGGACGGCCGCGGCCTCCTTCGGGTGCTTGCTCTGCTTGGGCACCGCGAGCCACGAACCGCCCCAGTTGCCGCCGCCGCCCGGGACCGCCGCGACGTCCCACTTGCCCTTGAAGTCGGGGCCGGCCGCGTCGTCGCCGCTGACCACGCCGAGCATCCAGGCCGGGCAGCCGAGCGTCGCGAACTGCGACTTCTTCATGCCCGTCTTCCACTCGTCGGTGAAGTTGCGCAGCTTGGCCGTCAGGCCCTCCTGGCTGATCTTCGCGGCGAAGTCGTAGGCCGTCTTGACCGCCGGGTTCTTGTCGACGATCAGGTTGTTGTCCTTGTCGAAGTAGGTGACGTTGCCGCTCTTGGCGGCTTCCTGCACCGCGACCACGTTGAAGAGCGTGTTGGTGCCGTCGACGAACTTCGTGTCCTTGACCTTGGCCTGGAACTCCTTGCCGACCTTGACGAAGTCGTCCCACGTCGGCCAGAGCTTGCTGACCTCGTCGCGGTCGGCCGGGAGGCCGGCCTTCTCGAAGAGGTCGCGGCGGTAGCAGAGGCTCATGCCGCCGATGTCGGTGCCGAGGCCGAACACCTTGCCGTCCGCGGCCACACCGCCGTCCCACTTCCAGGAGGCGAAGTTGGCCTGGCGGTCCTTGAGGCCGTACTCGCCCAGGTCGGCCCACCACTCGGGGTGCGCCTTGGCGAGGCCCATGCCGCCCTCGTCGATGCCGACCACGTCACCGGCGCCGGTGCCGGACTGCAGCCACTGGATCATCTGCGGCCAGTACACCTGCTCGAACTGGTCGGTGAGGTGCTCTTCCTTGATGATGATGTCCTTGTGGGAGGCGTTCCACTTGTCGATCGCCTCCTTGTAGCCGAAGTTCTTGCCACCGCCGAAGGTCTGAACCTTGATGGTGACAGGCTCCGCCGCGGCGGCGCTGCCGCCGTTGTCGGCCGGCTTGTCGTCGCTGCCGCAGGCCGCGGTGACGCCCAGGGCGAGCGTCGTCACAGCGGCGAGCGCGAGCAGCCTGCCGCGGCGGGAGTTGTGCATCATTCCGGACCCCTCTCAGGTGGTATCCCGAAGTCATGGGAGGTGCATCCCGGGCCGGTCCCCGACTACAGGCCCGCGATTGGTGTGCTGGATCCAACGGGTGGAATCCCGCGTGAACGGTTCGTGCTCGCTGTCGCAGAAGCACGTTGGGAGCGCTCCCACGAAGGTTGCTCCATGAGCAATGTCAGCGTCAATATGCCGAAACCTAACTGTTACTCCAGGCGTCATTTGATCTCTGGAACGCGACAATAGACCACAAAGGGTGCATACTACGGTTTGGGAGCGCTCCCATCACATACGACCCAAACGGCTCACGGAGTGTGACCTTGTGGAAGCGCTCTCCCGCGCCCGGAAGGCGTACCGTGGGCGGGCCGAAACAGGGGCTCTCGACGGCGTCGGCGCGGTCGGCGAGCGCCGCCCCGCCCCCGGGAGGCGGGGTGGGGCGGCGGCTGGAGTGAGCCGACGTCTCCAGAGGTGGAGGCGGCCGTGTCAACGCCCCAGAAAACCGGCATGGCGCAGGTGAACACCGCTGCGGGTGTGGCCGGCCTGAGCGTCGGAACCACTCACGCTGTCAACGCCGCCCGAGACGGTTTCAGGTGCGGCCTGACAGCAGGCTTCACGCTGGGTGACCATCGGGCCGCCTGGCTCGCGGCGCGCGGTTTGTGGCGACCCGAAACCCGGTCGGGCCGGGCCGTGCGCCCCTAACGCGGCACCGCTCTGAGCAGGGAGCGGGTTTCCGCGTCCGCCACCCGGCACGTCGCGCCGACGCAGTTCCGTAACAGCGCGAGCCGCGTCGAGAACGAGCCCACCAGGAACGGATCCGCCGTCTCCACGATGTTCCGCAGCTCGTACGGATCAGCGGCCAGGTCGTAGAGCTGCCGCTCGCCGGTGCCGTACTCGACGTAGCTGTACCTGTCCGTGCGTAACACGCTGTAGCTCGGCGCCGCGTACGGCGCGTACGACGGCTGGTAGAACTCCACCAGGACGGCGTCCCGCCACGCGACGTCACGGCCCTGCAGCAGCGGGACCAGCGAGCGCCCCTCGGCGAACGACGGAGGAAGCACACCGCCCAGCTCGGCGAACGTGGGCCCGAGGTCCACGGTCGAGCACAGCCGGTCGATCGTGGATCCCGGGGCGATCCCCGGTCCCCGCACGACCATGGGGATCCGGATGTCCTCCTCGAACGGTGTCGTCTTGCCGGGCCGGAGGCGATGCTGTCCGAGATGGAAGCCGTTGTCGGAGGTGAAGAAGATGTAGGTGTTGTCGAGCTGGCCGGAGCGCTCCAGGGACCAGACGAGCGAGCCGACCATGTCGTCCACTCCGAGCATGGCGCGCAAGCGGTTCCGGTGGAGCTCGTCGATCCGCCGCACCACCTTGGGGGACAGCGGAGGTTTCTCCCGCAGCCAGGACGGCTCGGCCGACATGTCGAGCTGGTCGAACGACGGTGTTCGCGGCGCCTGCTCGTCGAGGAAGGCGTCCGCGTGCCGTGGCGCGTAGTTGGCCGGCTGGTGCGGCGCCACGGGGGCGAGGTAGAGGAAGAACGGCTGGTCACCCGACGATGTCACGAAGTCGTCGGCCTTCCGGCTCAGTACGTCTTCCAGGTAGTCCTCGGGGGCGTAACCGTGTCGGACGACCACCCCGTCGTCGTTGAGCGCGTAGCCGTACTCCTGGTAGAGCCGGGTGACCGGGACGGCCCACCGGTTCCAGCCGGGCGGTATGTAGTCCTGCGACGCGCCTAAGGGGTATTTGTTGAGATATTTCCCGAGAAGTCCGGTGCGATAGCCGGCCGACTGCATCCACACGCCGACCGTGGACTCCTCCAGGGGGCGGAACTTCGGGAAGCCGCCCGTCGGCGGGCGGTTGCTCTCCACCTGGTGGCTGTGCATGTACTGCGACCGCAGGATGGACGACCGTGACGGGCAACACCACGGGTTGGTCGCGAAGAACCGCGAGAACACGGCGCCCTGCTGTACGAGCAGGTTCCAGATGTTGGGGAACCGCTGGAGATCGGTCGTGTCCAGGTCGTCGGTGAGGATGAACACGATGTTCGGGGCACGCGAGGACGTCTGCTGTCCCTGGGCGGCGGCACCCGAGAACGCCGTGCACATGAGGAGCGCCACGGCGAGCCAGGGGCACCACCTGCGGGCTTTTCTGGGGACCGGCATGGGACAGATCATTACCTTGTCGCTACCTGCGGAAACGTACGGCCTGCGCCCGATGGGGCGCAGACCGTGACGAATTCCCCCCAAGTTGGCTGGCCGGCTCAGCCGAAGGTCGCCGGGTCCGGGCCGAGACGGCGGCCCGCGTCCAGCGCGTCGATCGCGGTCATGTCACCCGGGTCCAGCTCGAAGCCGAAGACGTCGATGTTCTCGCGGATCCGCTCCGGGGTCACCGACTTCGGGATGACGATGTTGCCGAGCTGGATGTGCCACCGCAGCACGACCTGGGCCGGGCTCCGGTCGTGCTTGGCCGCGATCCGGGCCGGCACCGGGTCGTCGAGCAGGCCTTTGCCCTGGCCCAGCGGGCTCCACGCCTCGGTCGCGATCCCGTGCGCGGAGTTGTAGGCGCGCAGCGCGTCCTGCGCGAACTGCGGATGCAGCTCGATCTGGTTGACCGCGGGCACCACATCCGTGTCGTCGAGGAGCCGGTCCAACGCCTGGACGGTGAAGTTGGAGACGCCGATCGCGCGCACCCGGCCGTCGGCGTACAGCTTCTCCAGGGCCTTCCACGCCTCGACGTACTTGTTCTGGGAAGGGGCGGGCCAGTGGATCAGGTAGAGGTCGAGCACGTCCAGTCCGAGCCGGTCCATGCTGGCGTCGAAGGCCCGCAGCGCCTGGTCGTAGCCGTGCTCGTCGTTCCACAGTTTGGTCGTGATGAACAACTCGTCACGGGGAACCCCCGACTCCCGGAGGGCCCGG
The DNA here is from genome assembly GCF_020826795.1 of Microtetraspora sp. AC03309. NCBI lineage: Bacteria > Bacillati > Actinomycetota > Actinomycetes > Streptosporangiales > Streptosporangiaceae > Microtetraspora > Microtetraspora sp. AC03309. Next base: position 24,451 of record NZ_JADDIL010000093.1, read on the forward strand.
CCGACGCCCGCCTCGTTGTGGTAGAGCTTCGCCGTGTCGATGCTGCGGTAACCGGCGGAAAGCGCGGTGGACACGGCCCTTTCCGCCTCGTCGTCCGCCACCTGCCACACTCCGAAACCGAGCTGCGGCATGGTGACACCGTTGTTGAGGGTGATGGTGTTCATGTCCCCATGCTGCCCGACCAGGTTTTGGCCAGCGGCAGCAGGACCCGGTCGACGGCCTCGGCCATGAAGGCGTCGTCGACGGGCTCGCCCAGGACGATCAGCCGGCGCCAGACCAGGGCCTCCACGACCGAGAACAGCGCGCGCGGATCCACCGGCCCTGTCAGCTCGCCCCGCTCGACGGCGTTGCCCAGCAGGTACGCCAGCCCGGAGAGATCCCGGCCCGGCATGTGGTCCCGCACCGCTTCGGCGAGCTCGGGGCTGGACAACATCGCGGAGACCAGCCCGATGATCAGCTGCTGTCCGCGCCCGATCGCGTCGCAGATCGCGCCGAGCGCCGCGAGCAGGTCACCGCGCAGCGACCCGGTGTCCGGGGCGGGTGGGATGTCGATCTCCACCCGGTTGCAGATGAGATCGACGACGAGGTCCGCCTTGCCCGCCCAGCGCCGGTAGATCGTCGCCTTGCTGGCCCCGGCCCGCTTGGCGATCTGGTCGACGGACATGCGGTCGAAGCCCGTCTCGGTGAGCAGTTCCAGCGTGGCGTCCAGGATCGCCTGCTCGCGGGCGGGGTCGAGTCGGCGCGAGTTGGCGGTTTCCATGATCTCCCTGTCTGCGGCCGCGTCTCGTGCTCCCGGTCCGTGCCCCAGGATCGGTACCCCAGGATCCGTGTGCCTGGGCCGTGATCCCGGGGGTCATCGCGGGACGAGATCCCGGAATTCTACGCCGGTGAGCTCCTCCGACACCGTCCAGAGCCGCCGGGCCAGCGCCTCGTCCCGCGCGGCGGCGCTGATCGCGGGTTCCTTCAGCTTGGGGCCGACGAACTCCCCGCCCCGGATGTCCGGCGACGTCGCGGCGTACAGCGAGGGCACGGCTCCCGCCTCCGCCGGCTGTACGGCGACGCGCAGCAGCGCGTTGACCACCCCCGTCAGCGGGCCCAGCTTCATGATGTTCGTCGCGGTCACGCCGGGATGCGTGGCCACGCTGAGCAGCCGGGAACCGGCCCTCCGCTGCAGCTCGAACGCGAACAGCAGGTTGGCAAGTTTGGACCTCCCGTACGCGCTCATCCGCCCGTAGCCTTCGCGCAGCTCCAGATCGCCGAAGTCGAGCGTGCCGAACTTGTGGGCGTCGCTCGCCACCGTGACGACCCGCGCGCCCGGCCGGACCAGCAGCAGGGGCATCAGGAGGCCGGTCAGCGCGAAGTGCCCGAAATGGTTGGTGCCGAGCTGCATCTCGAACCCGTCGGCGGTCGTCTGCCGGGGGATCATGCCGATGCCGGCGTTGTTGATCAGCAGGTCCAGCCCGTCCAGGCGGGACCTCATCGTGTCGGCGAAGGCGCGTACGGAGCCGAGGTCGGCGAGGTCGAGCCGTTCGAACTCGGCGTGCCCGCCGGGCGCCTGGTCGAGGATCCGCGCGGCGGCCGCCCGTCCCTTGTCCTGGTCACGGCTCGCGACGATCACGCGGGCCCCGTGCCGAGCCAGTTCGAGCGCGGTCGGGAAGCCGATGCCCGCGTTGGCTCCCGTGACCACCGCGGTGCGGCCGGCCAGGTCCGGCATCGCGTCAACGGTCCACATGATGGCCCCTTTCAACTGTACGAAACGGTTTCGTACACCATTGGGGTACACCATATGTCGCGGAGATCGAATCCGCGATCCCCGGTTTCCCGTCCCCGGTTTCCCGTGCGGCTTCGTCCGCACCTGTTCACCTGACGTTCGCGGGCGTGTCGGGGAGGCGAAGCCTGCCGCGGCTAGCTTCGTGGGCGTCGTGAACGTGTCTTCACCGGACGTGGGCAACGCGGGTCGGCGCCACGCCATCGAGCGGGAACCGGCCGTCGCGTGGGTTGAATCCCCGTTGCAACTGCTGTGCGTCGCCGAGGCTCAGCACGCCGGCCTCCTCGCCGAGGACACCCTCGTCGTGCCCAGGGCCGGCCAGCGCGCGCTGCGGCTCACCGGGCGCGAACTCGACCGGCTCGGACTCCCCGACGGCCTGCGGCTCGCCGAACCGTCGGCGGGAATGCCACGTCCCGGCAAGGTGTGGGCCGTGGGCGACGCCTTCTCCGGCCGCGTCCAGATGCGCGTCCTCACCACCCGGCCCCGCCGGGTCGTGCTGGTCGACGACGGTCTCGCCACGATCCGCCTCCTCGAACTGCTCACCACGCGCCGGCCACTGCTGCGCGCCCGCGCCTCGGCCGGCATCGCCCGTACGGTGCTGGGGGCCGCCGCCGGGATGCGGCTACGCGGCCGCGGGCTGACCGTGTTCACCGCGCTCCCGGTCCCGGAGCCGCTGGCGGGCGCCGTACGGGATCTGGGAGCCGATCTCGTCGGGCACGACTTCGCCTGGTTGCGTTCCCGGCCCGCCTGCCCCGCGCCCGCCGAACGCACGGTGGTGCTCGGGACGTCCCTCGTCCGCAACGGGCTCGTCCACCGTGACCGGTACCTACGCTGGCTCCAGGAGATCGGCGAGCCCGTGGCGTACTACCCGCATCGCAGGGAGGACCCGCGCGACCTGGACCGCGTCCGCCGGATCACGGATCTCACCGTCTACGAGTCCGGGGCCCCCGTCGAGATGACGCTCCGTGACCTCGGCCCCGGTCACCGGGTGCTCAGCCTGCCGTCCACGGCGGTGACCTCGCTTCGTGTCCTGTTGTCGGGTCGCGGTGTCTCCGTGGAGGCCGTCGGCGTGCCGGACGACTGGTGGACCTCGGCCGCCGACCCCGCGCTCCGCGCGCATCTCCAGCTCTTCACCGACGTCCCCGCTACGGCCGGTGGCCCCGTTCCCGACGGCGCCGATGCCGTACAGACGCGTGGCGGAGCCGGTGCCCGCCACGTCGTCCCGGGGGAGACCCCGGACCTCAATGGTGCCGCTCCGGGGGAGACCCCGGTCCCTGGAAAGGTTGCTCCTTGACCCGCGTGCTCGCCGTGGCCGACTCCGACTCGTACCTGAAGTGGGCCGCCGGCCTCCTCGACGCCATGCCCCCGAACTGGGTCACCGAGTTGCTGGTCGTGCGCTCGCCGATCGCGCCGTCAGAAGGCCAGATCCGGGCGGCGGTGAGCGGTACGCGGATCGACCGGCGAGCGGGGAGACAAGCCGATTCCCCGGCACCCACGGCGCCCGCCTTCCGTTGGGAGGGCGATGGCACCGCTTGCGCGGAGGGCGATGGCGCCGCTTGCGGGGAAGGGGCCGGCGCCGCGCTCGCGCGCGGGACCGCCGCGAGGCCTATGGAAACCGCGGCGCCGGACCAGGTGGGCAGGGACGAGGACGACGACGAGGGCACGGACGGGGCGGCGGGCGCCCTCCTCCCCCCGGTGCTCTCGGCGCGGCGGCTACGCCGTACGGCCGAGCGGTTCCGCCCGGACGTCGTGCTGCTGGCCTGCACCGGCCCCGTGGTCGACGTCCTCGCCGCTGAGATCCTCTCCGACCTGCGGCCACGTCCGGTGTTCGTGTCCGGCCTGCCCGGCATCTCCGTACCGGCGACGGAGAAGGCGTGGCTGTACCGCAGCGGATGCGAGCTGTTCGTCGTGCACAGCGGCCGGGAGGTGCGGGAGTTCTCCGCCCTCGGCCGCGAACTCGGCGGTGGCGGCGGAGTGGCCCTGGCCCGGCTCCCTTACCTGGACCTCGGGGTCGTCGGGACGGCCGAACGGGACAAGGTGATCTTCGCGACCCAGGCCAAGGTGCCGAGACGCCGGGAGGAACGCGAGAACGTACTGCTCGCCCTCGCCGCGCTGGCCGACACCCGTCCCGATCTGGAGGTCGTGGTCAAGCTGAGGGCGCGCGACTCCGAACGGCAAACCCACAACGAGCGGCATCATTACGAGCGCCTCTGGCTGGCGATGGCCGGAGAAGGACGCGTCCGAGCCGACGCGATATCGTTCGCCGCCGGGCCGATGCACGAGCACCTGACCCGCGCTGCCGGATTCGTCACGGTCAGCTCCACCGCCGCTCTGGAGGCCATCGCCAGGAAGGTGCCTCTCCTCGTGCTGTCCGACTTCGGGGTGAGCGCCGAGATGATCAACTTGGTCTTCGAGGGCAGCGGTTGCCTCGGGACACTCGACGACCTCGCCAAGGGTGACTTCCGTACACCTGACGGGGACTGGTGCCGGGCCAACTACTTCCACGACGACACCGAGAGCGACTGGCTCAGCCGGATCTCCGAACTGGTCACGACCGCCGAGGAAGGACACCTCGTTCCCGCCCGGTCGCTGCTCGACGGGGCGGAGCATGCCTCCGCACGACGCCGCGCCCGGCTCCGGCTGGAGGTCCCGCCCCGGGTGCTCCGATACGGCTACCGCGCCAAGCGCCGAATGCGCCGCTACCTGAAGGTTTTCTGATGGTTCGCGGGTGGATGACTCGGTGACCAGGACCGGGGACAGGACCGGGGACAGAGGCGATGACGGGTGATGGTTGCCGAGTGACGTGTTATGGGTGACCGGGTTCGGTGACCGGCGAACGGTGAATGGCGAACGGTGAATGGCGAACGGTGAACGGTGAACGGCGACGGCTGACAGGTGCTGCTCGGGTTCCTGGGCGGACTGCGGTGGCTGGTCTGATGTACATGCGGCCGCTGCGCTGCGGCGGGCAGTTGTTCCGGCCGGCCGTGATAGCGGGCCTCCGGCGCGAGCCGCTGGCGCGGCGTTGCGCGGGCGCGGTGGTTGCTGGCACGGTCTTACGCCGGCCTCCACAACCACCCGCACTCCGCTCCGCTCCCGGCCGCTCTCCCGCATCGCCATCTCCCGCATCGCCATCTCCTGCCTCGGGATTCAGCACGGCCATACTCCTGACGCGTGCTTCCGGATCGGCGGAGGCGTGATCACGCCGTGGACGATCGAGGAAGGCTGCTGTGCCATAGGGGAGGGGGAGCTGCGCGGCGGCGGCCACCTGATTCGTAGTACGTGAGGGGCACGCCGCACCAGCAGGCGGTCTGCGAATGAGTGCGTACGCCCGCTTCCCGCTTCCGATGAACCCCGACAGTCCGTACTCCGTCTCATCGGGTCCCCTGAGTCCCACCCCCGGAGCGGGGCACTCCGCCGGGCGTGACCGAGACCTGCTGGTCAGCTGATCGGAGGCCAGCTGACCAGCCGCTCGGGTGTGGGCGTGTTCAGAAGGGAGGGATGTCGTTGGCCGGGTCAGGTGGCAGGCCGGACGGAGTGAGTGGTCCCCGTTCTGCTGACGGCGGTTCGGGAGTGGGTTCTTCCCACCAGGCGGGTTCGTAGTTCCAGGTCGGCAGGAATGGGAGCTCGTCATTGCCGGGGTCGGTGATGCTGCCCGCGCCGTACCCGCTGGCCGCAAGCCCGTGTGCTCCGCCTTCGCCTCCGAACCCGCTCACGATCTCCCTGCGGCCTCCGCCGCCGACTCCAACTCCGACTCCGCCGCCTCCGCCGATCCCCCTGTCGACCTGGCTGCCGACCTCGCCGCCGATTCCGCTGCCGATTCCCCTGCCGACCTGGCCGCCGCTCCCGTGGCCGCCGATCTCCCTGCCGACGTGGCCGCCGCCCTCACTGTCCCCGTCATGGCCAGCGGTTGAGAGGTCTGGCGTGCCAATCACCTGTCCCCCCGCACCGCTGCCACCCGTCGTGGACACACCCGCCTGCGACCCACCCGCCTGCGACCCACTCGCCGTGGGCCCATCTGCCTCGGGTCCTCTCGTCCCGGGCTCGCCTGTCTCAGGCTCGCTCGCTGTGAAGGAACCGGGCTTGGGCCTACTCGCTGGGGACGCGCTTGCCTCGGGTGCTCTTGTCTCGGGACCGTCCGCCTCGGAACCGCATGTCTCGGAACCGCATGTCTCGGCCCCGCTTGCCGTGGCACGCACCTCGCAACCGCTCGCCTCGGGCCCG
>NZ_JADDIL010000094.1:0-30218 GCF_020826795.1 Microtetraspora sp. AC03309
GGCCAGGGGTGGGTGCTCGGGTCCGGGTGAGTCGAGGGCGCGATGCCTCCCCTTTCCCGCCTTGCGCACATTTGCTAGCTATGGGCTATCTTGGTGATATCACTTCAATAGCAAGGAGGGGCGATGGAGCGTCGGGCGTTCCGCCTGAACGGCTTCGCCGTGATGATCGGGCTGCTGGTGCTCGGCGGCGCGCTGGCCGCGGCCGGGCTGGCGATCGGTGTCGAGGTGCTGGCCGGGGCGGCGATCCTGTGGGGTGTGATCTTCGTGATCATGGCCACGGGTTTCACCGTGATCAACCCCAACGAGGCCAAGGTGGTGCAGTTCCTCGGCCGCTATGTCGGCTCGGTGAACGACGCCGGCTTCCAGTGGGTGGCGCCACTGACGACCAAGCAGCGCGTGACCCTGCGCGTGCGCAACTTCGAGACGGCCAAGCTCAAGGTCAACGACGCCGACGGCAACCCCGTGGACATCGCCGCGGTCGTCGTCTACAAGGTCGTCGACACCGCGCGGGCCGCGTTCTCTGTCGACGACTACGAGGAGTACGTCGCCATCCAGTCCGAGGCGGCGGTGCGGCACCTGGCCACCAGCCACCCGTACGACTCGCACGTCGAGGGCAGGACCAGCCTGCGCGACGGCGCCGAGGTGGCCGAGGAGCTCACCGCCGAGCTGCGCGAACGCACCGGGCTCGCGGGGGTCGAGGTCCTGGAGGCCCGGATCACCCACCTGGCGTACGCGCCGGAGATCGCCCAGGCCATGCTGGTCCGGCAACAGGCCGCGCAGGTCGTCGCCGCGCGTGCCCACATCGTCGAGGGCGCGGTCGGTATGGTGGGGCTCGCCCTGGACCGCCTGTCCGAGCAGGGCGTGGTCGAACTCGACGAGGAGCGCAAGGCCCAGATGGTGTCCAACCTCCTGGTCGTCCTCTGCGGCGACCGGGCGACCCAGCCGGTGGTCAACGCCGGCAGCCTCTATGCCTGACCATGCCTGAGCGTAAGAAGCTCCTGCTCCGGCTGGACCCGGCCGTCTACGAGGCCGTCGCCAAGTGGGCCGCCGACGACCTGCGCAGCGTCAACGCCCAGATCGAGTACGGCCTGCGCCTCGCGCTCAGGCAGGCGGGGCGCGACACCAGGCGCGAGGTCCGGGACGGCACCGGAGAAGGTGCGGCGGAGGGCGCGTCGGCGGGTGCCGGACGGAGCGCCGGAGAGAGCACGGAGCCGGACGTCCCGGAGAGCTGACCGGCCCTCCGGGACGTCCGGCGGCGGCATGGCATCGACTGGCTCCTTCGGGGCGAGCGGGTGGTGGCGAGGCTTCCGCGGTTCAGACGGCGAAGAGCAGGACGGCGCTGATGAGGACGGTCACGGCGGTGGCGAAGTGGATGCCGAAGGCCGCGGCCTTGGTGCCGCCATGGCGCAGGACGATGAGGGTGTCGCCGAGGGGCGTGAGGGCGACGGCCAGCATGAACCAGCCCACCGCGTGCGCGTCCGCGAAGGCGATCAGGGCGAGGCCGATGATGCCGGAGGTGAGGTCGCGCAGGCCCTTGATGGTCAGGTACGCGGCGTCGCCGTCCTGCTTGGCGGGCACGCCGTAGCCGGCGGCGGCGGCCTGGGGGGCCAGGAGGAAGCGGGCGCCGATGACGACGACGAGGAGGGTGAGGGCGATGGCGAGGCCGTAGGCGATGGGGGTGAGCATGGTCTACTCCGCTTGCTAGCAGTGCTAGGAACAAGACTGACGCTATCAGAGCGACGATAGAAGCGCTAGCGGTGCTAGGCTGCGGACATGTCGATTCAGGAGCGCCGGGAGCGCGAGCGGGCGGAGCGGGAGCGGTTGATCATCACGGCGGCCAGGGAGCTGGCCGAGGCCGAGGGCTGGGAGGCGGTGACGATACGCCGCCTCGCCGAACGGGTGGAATACAGCCAGCCGGTGCTCTACAGCCATTTCAAGGGCAAGGACGCCATCATGGCGGCGGTCGCCGTGGAGGGTTTCGCCGACCTGGCCGCCGAACTGCGCGCGGCCCGCACGGCGGCGACCGATCCTCGACAGGCCCTCGCCGTGGTCAGCGCCGCCTACACCGCGTTCGCCGACCGGCGTTCCGCGCTGTACGACGCCATGTTCAGCCATGTCGTCGACCTGCCGTTCGCCACCCCCGAGGCGCCGTCCGCCCTGCATGCCGCCTTCGGCGAGCTGAGCGGAGCCATCCGGCCACATGCCGGTGACGACGACCTGGGCCTGCTCACCGAGGTCTTCTGGGGCGGCCTCCACGGGCTGGTCACCCTCATGCGCGGCGGCAGGCTCCCGCGTGCGGACCACGACCGGCGGCTGGCACTGCTGATCAGCCGCTTCGCCCGAGCCTGAACAACGACCGATTCCCCGACTCGGGAGGGGGATATCGGCCGACGTCGGCTTCGCCGATCGTGCCGCCGGTGACCACCGCCTTCTTGCGGCAACGGCGAGCGTGGACCCCGCGCTGGTCATGCGGCGGAAGGGGAGCCGCGGCTCTCCGCGTGAATGTGCTATGGAGGTGCCGTGACGAATCCCCGAAATCCCCAGGCTGTGAACGGCAGGCCCTTCGACGCCGTGCTGTGCGATCTCGACGGCGTGATCCGCTTCTACGACATGACCGAGTTGACCCGGATGGAGCAGGCCGTCGGGCTGGTGGAGGGAACGACCGCCAAGGTCGCACTCGCGCCCGGGAACGACCTGCCGGTCCTCCGGGGCGAGCACACCGTGGAGCAGTGGATAGAGGCCATCGCCTCCGAGCTCTCTGAGCGGCTTCCGGCGGAGCGGGCCCGCGAGCTCGCCACGATGTTCACGCGGACCCCGTTCCGCGCCGACGAGAACGTGGTGGAGATGCTCCGCCTCGCGCAGGCCCACGTGCCCGTCGTGCTGGTGACCAACGCGACCCTGGACGTGGAGGACGACCTCGCCCTGCTGGGTCTCGCGTACTTCGCGGACGACGTCGTGAACAGCGCCAGGATCGGCGTGGTCAAGCCGGACGCGAGGATCTACGAGATCGCCGCCGAGCGGGCGGGCGTTCCGATGGACCGCTGCCTCTTCGTCGATGACCGGGCGGAGAACGTCGAGGCCGCCGTGGCGCTCGGCATGACCGGTGTGGTGTACGGCGCCATCGCGGATCTGGAGGAGGCCCTGGCCCCGCTTCTCGCCCTGGCCACGCCGTAGAGCGGAGTCCGGGCACGGAGTAGACCGGAGTTCCGGGTCACGCCGTGGATCGGAGCTCGGGTCACGCCGTAGACCGGCAAACCCGATGGCGGGCAAACGATCCTGGAGATTATGGCGGTAACAGCTCGGGAAGGACGCAGGTCATCGGCGCGGGCCGATTTCCCGTACGCGATTCCGTCCACCGGTATGGAGAGGATCGGTCGCCGCAGGGCGAGCAGACGCTCCTTTCGGGGTGGGTTTGGGGGGAATAGCGGTTCATTGCCGATGTGTTGGCCGTTGAGCGAGGTGAAGTCCGGCGACAGGAGCCGGTGACGGGGGATCACGCGGCACACGCGCAGGGCAGTGGCCGATCCGCTCACATCCTGAAGCGCCGGGTGTCCCACGCGTACGCGGCTGTGAACATCCGTGCGCGGCGGCACCCGTGATCCGCCCCTTTCCGCGTCTCATCGTCTCTGAAGGAGCACCGTCCTTATGCGGGCACGTCCGTCTGTCACGACGTCTACCGGCCCCGGTCCGAGCTCGGCCGCCGGGACAGGGGAACGCGGCGCCGGGAACGGCGTCGTCCTCACCGTTCTTCACGAAGACGACCTCCCTCCTTCGCGGGATCTCCTGCACGACCTGGCCGGTGAGGTCCGGTACGCCCGCCGGGCGGAACTGGGCGACGCGCTGCGGGGAAGCGACGCTCTCCTGATGTGGGACTCCTTCTCGCCCGCCCTTCGCGAGGCATGGCACCACGCCGACGCGTTGCGCTGGATCCACGTGGCCGCGGCGGGTGTCGACCGGCTGCTCTTCGATGACCTGCGGGCGTCCGACGTGATCGTGACGAACTCCCGCGGCGTCTTCGACCGGCCCATCGCCGAATACGTTCTCGCCTGCGTCCTGGCCTTCGCGAAGGACCTGCCGGGATCGTGGCGGTTGCAGGGCGAGCGGCGCTGGCGGCACCGCGTGACCGAGCGCATCGACGGGAAGACGGTCATGATCGTCGGTACCGGCGCCATCGGTCGCGAGATCGCCCGCATGCTCCGCGCCGTCGGCCTCACGGTCCTGGGCGCGGGACGCTCGACGCGGGACGGCGACGCCGACTTCGGCGCCGTGTACGACTCCTCGCGGCTCGCCGCGCTGGTCGCGGACGTCGACTACCTGGTCAACGTGGCGCCGTTGACCGGTGAGACCCGAAGGCTGATCGACGCCGACGTCCTCGCGGCGCTCAAGCCGGCGGCCCGGCTGATCAATGTCGGCAGGGGGGAGACGGTGGACACCGAGGCCCTCGTCGAGGCCCTGCGTTCGGGACGGCTCGCCGGTGCGGCGCTCGACGTCTTCGAGGAGGAGCCGCTCCCGGCCGGACATCCGCTGTGGTCGTTCCCGCAGGTGCTGATCTCCCCGCACATGAGCGGCGACGCGGCGGGATGGCAGGAGGCGCTCGCCGACACGTTCCTGGAGAACCTGCGCCGATACGTCGCGGGCGCGCCGCTGATCAACGTGGTGGACAAGCACCTCGGCTTCGTCGTCTCGCCCTGATCGCCGATGCCGGGCCCGGCGCCGTCGGCCCCTCCGCTCTATCGGCCGCCTCCCGCGCGGCCGATGCGCTCCACACGGTCGACGGCATGGACCATTCGGTGGCACTGGAGCGAAGGATTGCTCAGCAACGGCTCGCACTCGCCGGTGCCGACGAAACCGAGCCGCTCGTAGAGCCGCCGCGCCCGATCGTTGCCCTCGACGACGTACAGCGCGATCGTGGGATACCGCTGCTCCTCAGCCCAGGCGATGACCTCGTTCACCAGGATGTCGGCGGTGCCGTCGCCGCGAGCGGAGGGGTGCACCCACATGCTGATCAGCTCGACGGCGTCCGGCCCCTCTTCCGGGAAGTGGGCGCCGACGATGCCGACCGGGGTCACGTCGCGGAAGGCGATCGCCCAGAGTCCGCCCTCCGGCCGCAGGCGTGCCCGCCAGGTCGCCTCGTCGTACGTCTGCTCGGTGGCGAGGGACGCGCCGAACGCGTCCGGCGCGTCCGCGAGCGCGGCGAGGCGCAACTCGCGCCAGACGGCCCAATCATCAGGCCCGATCCGGCGCATGCTCACATTGCCAGTCATGTCGCCCATCACCGTGCTTCCTCCGCGTTTCCTCCGTGCCCGACGACGATCCGGCCAATGTACGGGACCCCCCTCGAACCCGCGCGCCAATATTCGCCCGGGCGGCGGCGAGGAGGTGGCGGTCTTCAGCGGCACAGGGGGATGCGGAGCACGAACCTGGCGCCACGCGGGCTGTCGCCGATCGTGAGCGTGCCGCCGTGGTTCTCGGCGATCTGCCGCGCGATCGGCAGTCCGAGGCCGGTTCCCCCGGCGTCCTTCCTTCTGGAGGCGTCGAGCCGGGCGAAGCGCTGGAAGACGAGGTCCCGCTTGTCGAGCGGGATGCCGTCGCCGTCGTCCTGCACTTCGAGCACCGCCGTCCCGCCGTCGCGGGCGACCCTGATCGTCACGTTGCTCTCGGCGTGGCGCTCCGCGTTGTCGAGGAGGTTGCCGAGCAGCCGGGCCAGGTGGAGCCGGTCGCCGGTGACCGTCACGTCGGGGGCGAGCTGCTCGGTCACCGTGACACCGCGCGGTCGCAGCGCCAGCTCGGACGTCACGAGCTCGGCCAGATCGACAAGATCGCGCCGCGCGGGAGCGCCCGCGTCCAGTCGTGCGATCTGCAGGAGGCTGGAGACGAGGGCCTGCTGCCGTTCCACGCTGTCCAGCAGCGCCCGCGCGGTGATCTCCCAGTCGGTGTCGTCCGGGTGCAGGAGCGCCTCCTCGATCTCGGTGTGCATCGCGGTCAACGGGCTGCGCAGGTCGTGGGAGGCGTCCGAGGCGAAGCGGCGCTGCCGCTCCACGGCAGTCTCGGCCCGGTCGAGCGTCTGGTTCGCGCGCTCGGCGAGCCGCCGTAACTCGTCGTGGAACCAGGGGACCGGCACCCGCCGGCTCAGGTCGCCGACGGCGATCTCGGCCAGCTTGGACGTCATGACGTCCACCGGGGCGAGCGTCCTGCCCACGATCCGGTAGGCGGCCAGCCCGGTCACACCGACCAGCAGGATCCAGCCCGCGATGAGCGCGCCGAACAGCTTCAGGCTGACGTACCAGGGGACGTCGGGCACCACCATGTGCAGCCGCCACAGCCCGTCGGGCATGTGGAAGGGGAAGTAGACGCCGATCTTGCATTGGCCCGGGAACGCCCGCAGGTCGCAGATGTCCTTGGTCGCGTAGGCAGTGGCGCGCGAGATCAGCCTGGCCATCGGTGGTGCGTGGGCCACGTTGGGTGTCGCGGCGACGAGGGTGTCGGACGGATCGAACACCTGGATCGCGGTGCCCGGAGTGTCGGGCAGCGGGGGAACGGTGCCCTTCTCGCGCGCCTGCTGGGTGATGTCCACGGCCTGGGCGACGAGGTTCTTCGCGCGGTATTCCCTGTCGTGCTGACGTACGGCGATCAGGGTGAGGATGACGATGACAGTGCAGATCAGCGCCATGACGGCGCTCGTGATCACCGTCAGGCGGGCCCTGATGGAGCATCGCTGCCATGTGCTCACGGGGGCACGGTCATCGCCCACGTGATCACACTAGGGCAGCTATTTTCGACAAAAGGGATATTTCACCCCAAAAATGGTCAACGGGCGCGCTGTGTTCCGGGCCGCTTTCCCGCCGCCGACGCCCGCGTCCAGCATGGCCCGCCGATGTCCGCCGCGTACGGCGGAGCGCTACGCGCGCGGGTGCGGCACCAAGGCACTCCGGGTTTCGCGCCGGTGGTCGGACGGGTTCGTGATCCGGCCACCGGCATGGGGGGGTGGAAGAGGCTGAAGCGGTCAGGACTTGGCGCACCACACCTTGACCGCGCCGATCACCTTGTACGCCTGCGCCTGGGTGATCGCCGTGTCGCCGCCGGACAGTTGGGCGACCGTGTACTGAGCCAGGCTCATGCCGCCCTCCGGGGGATTGAGGATCCGGCTGCACACCTGGCCGGCCTGCCGTATCGCGCGGTCCTCGTTCTCGGCGAGCCCGGGCGCGATCGCCTGGAGTGTTTCCAGGTAGACCGCTCGCTGCCCGGCGTCCGGTGTCGGCAGCTTGGCCGCGCGGTCGGCCGCCGCGCTCTTGGTCGGATTCGCGGCCGGCGGCTTCGCCTCCTCGCCGCCGGTCAGCAGGACGATCGCGACGCCGACGACGGCGACGACCACGATGGCGACGACGATCAGCAGCGGCGCCTTGCTGCGGGGCTTGCGGCGGGAGGTCGGCGGTGGGGGAGGGCCGGGCTGTCCCGGTTGCTGCTGCCATTGCTGCTGGGGCGGGGCGTCATACGGCTGCTGAGGGTAGCCAGGCGTTTGGTGCATGAATTTGAACGTAGAGCCCTCGGCTCTTCCTTGTCGCGGGTATACGCCGAAATGGCCGCTTTTGGTCGCGAATATCCGAGCTGTCGATCATCAGATACCGCATCGACTGCTATTCCGGACATAAAGGTGAAAATAGCATCAAAGGATGCTTTGGGGGGCTTGTTAGGCCAGGGAGCGGACAGACCCTGGGAAGGCTCAGGTCTCTCGAAGGGAAATCTGATCATGTCCGGACACCCTCAGCTGCCCTTCGTACGGCGTGACGTTCTGGAGATCTCCCCCGAGTTCGGAGAACTGCGGGCCAGGGAGCCGATCACCAGGATCCGCACCGAGACCGGAGACGAGGCGTGGCTGGTGAGCGGCTGGGAGGAGATCAGGCAGGTCTTCGCCGACGAGCGGTTCGGCCGGTCGCACCCCTGCCCCGAGTCGGCGCCCCGCCTGTCCAACAACGCGTTCGCCGGCGGCCCGACCGGCGATCACGCCACGGAACGCGCCGTCCACGACTCCATGCGGCGGTTGCTCGCACCCGCCTTCTCGGCCCGCCGGATGCGGAGCCTGTCCACCCGCGTGGATCTTCTGGTGAACGGACTGCTGGACCGGATGGCCGAGCAGGGGCCGCCCGCCGACCTGCACGAGCGGCTGTCCGCCCCGCTGCCGATCCAGGTGATCTGCGAGCTGCTCGGCGTGCCGTACGAGGACAGGGGGAAGTTCCGGGCGATCGCCGAGGAGATGACGGACCTGTCCGACCCGGCGCGCTCCGCCGCGGCCCAGGCGCGGATGAACGCCTACAGCTACGCCATCGTCCGGTCCAAGCGGGAGCGCCCCGGTGAGGACGTGTACTCCGACCTGGCCGCCGCCGAGCTCCCGGAGCACGAGATCGCCAGGATCGCCGGCGGCCTGCTGTTCGCCGGGCACGAGACGACCGTCAACCAGATCGACTACGGCGTGCTGCTGCTCCTGCGCGACCCGGACCAGCGGGACGCCCTGGCCCGCGACCCCGGACGCGTCCCCGGAGCGGTGGAGGAGATCATGCGGGTCGCCGCGCCGAGCCAGCACGGCCTGCTCCGGTACGCGCACGAGGACGTCGAGATCGGCGGGGTGACGATCAGGGCCGGTGAACTGCTGATGCTCGCCACGTTCGCGGCCAACCGGGACGAGCAGGCGTACGCGGACCCTGACCGGTTCGACATCGGACGCGAGAGTCTCAACCCACATGTCGGCTTCGGATACGCGAACCACTACTGCCTCGGGGCGAGTCTCGCCAGGGTGGAGCTGTGCGGCGTGTTCCGCGCGCTCTTCCCGCGCTTCCCCGACCTGCGCCTGGCCATGCCGTACGAGGAGCTGGACGCGCGGGCCGACCGCCTCACCGGAGGTTTCACGGCGCTCCCCGTCACCTGGTGACCCGGTCGGCGCCCCGGCCGGTGACCCGGCGCCGATCCTCGGCGGCGGCCCGATCCCCGTGGGGGCTCTCCTACATGGCCGGCAGCATGGAGCGGGATAGCCGCCCTCCCGGGGCGTAGACGGCGCACATGACGTCGCGATCCCCGTCGGCCCAGGTCTCCTCCGTGGGCATGATCGGGTAGAAGTCCAGCCCGGACGCGGCGTCGCCGGTCCAGTGACGGGCGAACATCGCCCCGCACCTCCGCCACGCGAACGCGGAGAGCGCGGCGCGGTCCCAGGAGCCGTCCGGGACGTGCGCGAAGCCGTACGACTGGTTGTCCGCCCCGCCGACGCACGGCGTGTAGGTCACGACGGGCTCCCCGGCGGACGACGAGTAGACCGGATCGCTGAAGCACTCGCCTCCCTCGATGTGGAGGATCCCGGTCGTACGCGCCGTGATGAAGGTGTCGTCCTTCGCCACGGCCTGCGTGGGCGGGACGACGAAGAGGGCGCCCAGCGCGGCGATGCCGGGCAGCAGCGCCCACCCGCGCGAGCGGACCCGCGAGGGGATGCGGGCGGTGGCCATCGTCGTCACCTGTCCGTCGGCTCCATCTGGTCAGCGACCTTTTCCATTGTTCGGCGCGATCGTAAACGAGCCTCAGTGAACGCCGGCCCAACGGCGGATGTCGCGCAAGAGGACGATCATCAGTTCATCTCACGTCCAGTTCACGGTCGATCAACGGTCAGCCGTCCCTGGGTGAATTCGGGCGTCCGCCTGGCGATCGCAGGTGGACCGCAGCCCCTCATCCAATGGAGTGAAACGAACGTGAGTGACGTCAGACGACCGTGGCCGATCGGGTCCCGGCCGGGCAAGCTGGCGATGATCGGCGCGGGCGCGCTGCTCATCGGCGGCCTGTCCGTCGGCCCCATGGCCTTCGGTGCGGCCGCTCCGCCCGTGTACCCCGCCTCCGAGCTGAACAAGCCGTCCCCCATCCCGGACCGCATCATCCTCACCCCGACCACCACGCCGTCCGGCAGCCAGAAGGTGACCTGGCGCGCCGAGGCCACCGCCGACACGGCGCAGGCACAGATCCTGGAGGCGCCGCGCGCGCTCGGCCAGGTCCTCCCGGCAGCGGGCGCGATGAAGACCGTCATGGCGGGTTCCAGCACGCCGGTGAACACGACGCTGGGGTACGCCTCGACCTACCACACGGTCGAGTTCTCCGGCCTGAAGCCGAACACCCGGTACACCTACCGGGTCGGCGACGGCACCAACTGGAGCGCGTGGACGGACTTCACCACCGCCGCCGCCGGGTTCCAGCCGTTCTCGTTCATCTACTACGGCGACGCCCAGAACTACATCGACTCGGCCGTGCCCCGGGTCTTCCGCCAGGCGTTCGCCGACCGCCCGCAGGCCAGGGCGATCGTCAACGCCGGTGACCTCATCGACTCCGCGAACAGCGAGGAGCAGTGGGGTCAGTGGTTCCGGGCGGGCGGCTTCATCGACAGCCAGGTCAACAACATCTCGATCCCGGGCAACCACGAGTACAGCAACGGGCTGTCGACCTTCTGGCGCCCGCAGTTCCCGTACCCGGACAACGGTCCGGGCAACGCCGAGCTGAAGCAGACCGCCTACACCGTGGACTACCAGGGCGTCCGCTTCATCGGGCTGGACTCCAACTATCAGAGCAACGCCACGCTGATGGCCGCGCAGACGAGCTGGCTTGAGGGTCTGCTCAAGGACAACCCGAACAAGTGGACCGTGGTCACGCTCCACCACCCCGTCTACTCGACCACGGGCACCAGGAACAACCCGCAGGTCCGCGACCAGTGGGGCCCGCTGTTCGAGAAGTACGGCGTCGACCTGGTCCTCCAGGGCCACGACCACTCGTACGGCCGTGGCAACGTCCAGACGGCGCGGAAGTCGGCCACCGTGCACAACGGTGTCGTCTACGTCGTGTCCGTGTCCGGCGGCAAGATGTACGCGCTCAACAACGGCGAGAACTGGACCGGCAACGGCGCCGAGGCCGTGAGCACCAGCCAGAACACGCAGCTGTACCAGCTCATCGACGTCGAGGCGGACAGCATCCGGTTCGAGTCGCGGTACGCCAACGGCGAGCACCACGACGGCTTCCTCGTCAGGAAGAACGGCGACGGCGAGCGCACGGTCAACGAGATCCGCACCGCGGAGAACACCGTCGGCGAGCAGGTCGCGCTCGACAAGACCACGGTCGAGAAGAGGGGCTCCCTCAAGGTCTCGGCGTACGGCTACGACCCGTCCGAGCAGGTCACCGTCCGGCTGCGCGCCGCCGCCGCCGACGTCAGCGCCGAGGAGAGGGGCAAGGGCGACGGGCACGGCGACGTCGAGATCGGCCGGGCGCAGGCCGACGAGCTGGGCCGGCTGACCTACGACCTCCGGCTCCCGGCCAACGTCAAGGACGGCACCTACGTGGTCTACCTGGAGAGCCAGAACCAGAAGATCACCAGCCCCGTCGTCACCGTCACCAAGAAGTAAGCGGAGACCGTGTGGGGACCCGGGTTCGCGGTCCCCACACGGCTTCGTACGGGAGAACCCATGTCCCTGTCCCTCAGGGTGCTCGCCTGCCTGTTCATCTCCGGCCTCGCGGTCGGTGGCCTCGCCCCCGCGGCCGCCGCCCACCCGTTCGGCCCGCCCTCGACCGCCCGGGTCAGCGTGGACGGCGCGAACGTGGCCGTCACCTGGCTCGCCGCCGAGGACGACTGGGTCGCGCTCGGCCAGTCGCTCGGCGCCTTCGAGGACCCGTCCACCGGCGCGGTGTCGGTGGAGCTGACGGGGGAGCAGAAGCTCCAGCGTTCCTCCGCCGTACGCGACTATCTCCTCTCCCGCGTGGCGGTCACGCGGGACGGCATGCGCTGTCCCGGACGGCTGGAGCCCCTTGAGCGGCTGCTCGCCGACGGTGCCCGCTTCGTCTTCGAGTGCCCCGGCCCGGTGGTCGACGCCGACATCACGGTCGAGGCGCTCACCGACCTCAACGCGTCCTACCGCACGATGATCAGCGCGGACACGCCCGCCACCCCGGACCGCGCGCTCCTCACCGCCGCGCACGCCACCCAGCGCATGCGCTTCACCTCCGCAGGTACGTCGTCCGGGGTCATGTCCGTGGCCCTGTCCGGGAGCCTCGGCGCCGTCGGCGTGGCCGCGCTCGGCGCGATCGTGCTGGTACGGCGTCACCGCCGCCCCGCCGTGGCGGCCGACCGGCGGAACGACGGAGGTGTGCGGGCATGACCGGCGGCACGGAGTCCGAGAACTACCTGATCAGCCTCTTCGACAGCACCGGGGCGTTCTGGCTGGTCCTGGCCGTCGCGTTCGGCGTGGGCGCCCTGCACGCGGTCGCGCCGGGACACGGCAAGAGCGTGACCGCGGCCTACCTCATCGGAACGCGGGGCCGGTACCGGCACGCCGTGCGCCTGGGGGTGATCGTCGCGCTGATGCACACCTTCTCGGTGCTCGTCCTCGCACTGGCCTGGGTCGGCCTGTCGACCGCGGCCTTCGACACCAAGACCGTCACCGCCTGGATGCAGATGCTGGCCGGACTCGTGGTGATCGCCGTCGGCGTCCATCTCGTCCGCCGCCATCTGATCACCCGATCGCACGGCGACGGGCATGGCCACGGGCACGGTCATGGGCACGGCCACGGCCACGGCCACGGTCATGGGCACGGGCATGGGCATGGGCACGGGCACGGGCATGACGGGGATCCGCTGGTCGATCCGTGGTCGTGGCGCGGCCTGACCGCGCTCGCGATCTCCGGCGGGCTGGTCCCCTCGCCTTCGGCGTTCATCGTCCTGGTCACCGGGCTGCTCACGGGACGAGCTCTCGTGGCGGTCACGGTCGTCGTCGCGTTCGGCGTCGGGATGGCCCTCACCCTCACCGCGGTCGGCGTCCTGACGATCCGGGGATCGGCGCTGCTGGCCGGCCGTACCCGGGGGTCGCGGTTCGCCGCCGCGGTGGCGTCGTGGACCCCCGCGCTCGCGGGCGTCGCGGTATCGGCCGGTGGGCTTCTCTATCTCGCCACCGCCATCGGCGCGCTCGCCTCCTGACGCAGGGCGAGGGTGCACCTGCGATACGAGATCACGCTCGGCACTCTCGAACGAGCCGATGACCGACTACGAGGCATTGCCGGAGGAGGCCGGTCATCCTCGACCGCCACACCGCTACCCGGGCTACTCCCCGAGGTCGGCGATCTCCGCCACCCGCACTCCATCCAGTTCCAGGCCACCCCACCTGGTGCCGTCCAGCGTGAGGATGTCCGCCCGCCACAGCCGCGCCAGCATCACCGTGTGCGCGTCCTCCCAGCGCTGCTTGTCGCCCAACCGCTCCGCGACTCGGCCGAGCTCCAGCGCGTCATCGAAGTCGCCCAGCGCACCGTACGAGCCGTGCTCCAGCCTTGCGATGCCCCGCACCGCCGGAAGGAACCCCGACTCGTCGCCGCCGCCCATCTCCGCGGCCACCGACGCGACGACCAGCGCCGGCACCACCAACCGCAGGCCCCGTGCATCCAACCCGAACAGCATCGTGATCAGCGAGAGGTCCCCCCGGGCGACCTCCGACACCACGGTGGCGTCCAGGACATAGCCGGCCTCAGCCATCAGCGGTCCGCTTCTCGACCCGCTCGCGCTGCGCCAGCAGGTGGGCGGTCATCCGCTCCACTCGCGCCGAGGCGTCCGGATCCGCCAGCACCGTCTCCACCGCCGCGAGGACTGCGGCGTCGGCCGTGCGGTCCGCCTCGGCCCGCCGAGCCAACGCGGCGTTGACCAGAGCCGACACCGACTTGGCCCGCCCCGCCTGCACCTCGGACTGCGCGTATTCGAGCAACTGCTCCTCGATGGTGACACTCACCGGCTTCGTCGTCATGCGATAACCATACGACGAACCGGCTCGGGCTGTAGGAACCCCGCGAGACGGCGAAGGGCCGACCCTGAGCACCCAGGGCCGGCACGCCACCACCTGACGTCAGGACCCGCGACGGTCCACCATCACATCGGACAGCGCTGGGTCCGGGCCCTGGGGCAGATACCGACCACGTGCCATCCCCGGTGCTCGTACCTGGCGCACACCGTGCCTGCCGACCCGGGAGAGGTCACCGCTAGACGCCCGACAGGAGCCCCTCCAGGTCGCGGATCTCGCGCAGCAGCTCCGGCGCGAGCGACTCCGCCTTGTCCCGGTCGAGCCGGACGCTGGGCCCGGCGATGCTGATCACACCGACGGGCGTCGAGGCGCCCGCGGGCACGATCGCCGCGGCCATGCCCGCCAGCCCGGCCTTGTAGATGGCGTCGACGAACGCGTAGCCCTGCTCGCGCGCGCGGACCACGTACTCCATCAACTCCGCCTCGTCACGGGGGGCGCGGGCACCGAACTCCGACTCCTTCGGATATCCCTGCGCGGCGGCCAGTTCGCTCACCCGCGCGTCGGTCTGGTGCGCCAGCCAGGCGATCCCCGTCGCGCTGCAGCTGAGCATGACCTGGGCTCCCATGTCGGGGTCGTCGTAACGCAGGCCGTTGCGCGCCCCCTGCCGCTTCTCCACCCAGAACAACCGGTCGTCCTCGACGATGCTGAGCCGTACGAGCTCACCGGAGACCGCGGCCAGCCGCTGGAGGGCGGGCTTGGCCAGGTCGACCAGCGGATACTGGCCGAGATGGCGCAGCGCGAGGGAGGTGAAACGAAGGCTGATCGCATAGTTGCCCTGCGGCCCCACCTGCTGCGTGAAACCGGCGGCGGCCAGTTCAGCCAGTGCCCGGTGCGCCGCGCTCTTGGGAAGGTCGAGCCGCTGTGCGATCTCGTTGAGAGGCAGGCCGTCGATCTCCGTCGCGAGCACCTTGAGCACGGCGAGGCCGCGTGCCAGCGATCCGCTCATGAAAATCTCCCTTCAGTCGTCAACGCATTCAGGCCCGTCCGGTCAACTCGGCTCCGAATTCTTGGAATACGTGCTGTCGGAGCCGTTGTGAAGCGTCTGTGATTTTCCCATGACCTCAACGGTGGCGCGGTCCGCGCGGCCTGGTCACTCATTACGTGAATTGCCGGTGACGTGACGTGCCGCGAGGAAACCGAATGTCATCGCCGGGCCGAGGTTGATGCCGCCCGCGGGGTAGTGGCCGCCCATGACGCTCGCCTGGTCATTGCCGACGACGTATAGGCCCGCGATCGGGTTCCCATCGGCGTCCACGGCCTGGGCATGCTTGTTCGTCCTGATGCCGGCGAACGTCCCGAAGCTCCCGGGCACCACACGGACGGCGTAGAACGGGCCCTTCTCGACAGGACCGAGGGACGGATTCGGCGTCGACTTCTTGTCCCCGCCGTAACGGTTGAATGGCGTGGAGCCGCGCCCGAATTCGTCGTCCACACCGCGGCGCGCGCCGTCGTTGAATCGTGCGACGGTCCGCTCCAGTCCGTCGGGATCGATGCCGCAGACCCGGGCCAGTTCGCGTAGGGTGCGGCCCTTCTTCAGATATCCGCTCCGGAGATAGGGGAAGAGCGGCACCGGCCGTGGCTTCACCATGCCCAGGGGGTATCTGCGGACGTATCGCGAGTCGGCGATCAGCCACGACTGGACGGGCTCTCCCTCAGGCGCCGCCGCGATCATCCCCGCCACGTAGTCGTAGTAGCCGTTCGCCTCGTTGACGAAGCGCCGGCCGGTGCTCAGCACGCCGATCGCGCCCGGCTTCGCCCGGTCCATGATGTGCGGGAACGTGCCCACCCGCCCGTTCCGGTACGGCACGAGCGAGACAGGGCACCACGCGGCGGGAGAGGCCACGTCGGTGCGGAAGTGGGCGCCAACCTGCTCGGCCATGGTGATGCCCGAGCCGTCCGCCGTTTCCGGCGTCAGCGTGTGGTGCTCCCTCCCCGTCGGCGTGCGGGGGAAGAGTCGCCCGCGCCGTTCGACGTCGTTCGGGAATCCGCCGGTGGCGAGGATGACGCCCCGCGAGGCGAGGTAGCGTGTCACGCCCTGTGGCGTTCGGACCCGCGCGCCGACGACCCGGCCGTCCTCGTCGGTGAGCAGTTCTTCCGCGGCCGCCGAGACCCGTAGGCCGACCCCGCGGTCGTCGGCGGACTTCGCCAGCCGCGCCGTGAGCGCGGTGCCGTTGACGAGCTGCATGCCGGTCCGGTGGACGACGAGGTCGACGACGTGCAGCCCGACCCGCCAGGTGGCATGGAGGAGGCCGCGGAGGTCCCCCCGCGAAGCGGAGAGGAACCGTTGCAGGTCGGAGCCGGCCATGATGCCGAGCCCGAGGAAAGACGTCTCGTACAGCTGGCGGCGCAGCTTCCTGCGCAGCGGCCGGGGGATGCGCCGCGCGTTGACCGGCTTCGGACCTACGGAGCGGTGACCGGTGCCCGCGCCCGGCAGGTCGCCGTAGATGTCATTGATCGTGGTGCCGGGAACGAAACGCATGAATGTCTGGTGATGGAAGAAGTCCACCATCCGGGGCGCGCCGTCGAGGAACGCGTCGATCCGCTCGGCGTCGTAGTCGTCGCCCAGGCAGGTGCGGAGGTAGGTGCGGAACGTCTCGGCATCCTCGTCGACGCCGTCCGCCTTCGCGAAGAAGGAGCCGGGTGTCCACATCCACCCGCCCGACCACGCGCTCGCGCCGCCCAGCACCGGCGCCGCCTCGACGACCTCGACGCGAGCTCCCGCGTGCGCGGCGGTCACCGCGGCGGACAGGCCGCCGGCGCCGGAGCCGATCACGAGCACGTCGCACCGGACCTCCGGTATCGCCGCGGGATCGGTGTGGTGATGACGGGAAGGGGAGGGACTCTTCATCGCTGCTTTCTCCACGCTGGGTGGTGTCATGGGGTCAGGCGTCCCCGCTGAGCCGGTCGAGCACCGCCCGCGTCGCCTGGAGCGCCCTGGTCGCGCGGATCCGGGCCGGGATGCCGGCGTGATTCTCGAAGGGTGCCTCCACCCCGAGAGGAAGATCCGGGGGCAGGTGGCGTAGCGGCGCGAGCACGTCGAGCCCACCCTCGCCGGGCGGGAGCCGTGCGTTCCTGGCCTGGTAGATCAGTTCCGCCTGGTCGGCGGGTTCGCGAGCCGGAGCGTCGCAGAGCTGTGCATAGCGGAACCACTCCACCGGAAGCGCGTCGATCAGCTCCGGATCGCTTCCCGACCGGGCGAAGTGGATCGAGTCGATGAGCAGCCCGACGTTCGGGTGCGCGGCGGCGCGGAGCACCTCCGCGGCGTCCGCGAGGTCCCTGACCGCCGTCCACGGCATGAACTCCAGATTGGGCGTGAGCCCGTACGGCTCGGCGAGCGCCGCGAGGGCGGCGAGGTTCTCAGCGAGCCGTCCCCGTTCCGGGTCCATGCCGGCGACGAGGATCTGGCGCGCACCGAGGTAGGCGCCGGTTTCGAGGAACGCCTCGAACTCGCGGACGTCCGTCGTCTCGGTCAGCCGCAGGATCTCGATGTCCCACACCGGGATGCCGAGGTCGTCGGCCAGCAGCCGGGTCCGCTCCACCAGCGGGGTACGGCCGACCATCGGCCACGACGGCTCGTCGGGCGTCGCGGGCACGAGGCGCAGGCCGACCGCGCCGTAGCCGGTCTCCGCGGCGCACCGGACCAGGTCCGGCGGGGCGAGGTCGAGTACGGTCAACGCCGACAGGGACAACACGCGGCTCATGACGCCACTCATGACGCCACCGCCTTCGCCTCGCCCGCGTACAGGTCGAGGATGCGGCGCGCGGTGTCGGTGCCGGAGACGATCGACGCGCGGACGGAGCTGCCCGGCCGTCCGGCGGCGTCCCCGGCGACGAACGTGTGGGCGTCGCCGTACGCGTCGCGGTCGAGGGGCCGCGCGTGCACCCCCTGGGAGACGAGCACGATCCCCGGCGCGTCGATCCAGGTGCGCTCCGCGCCGTCGTGGACCAGCACCCGGTCGTCCCCGATCTCGTCGATCGTCGCTCCGAAGATCATCCGTACGTCGGGGTTCGCGGCCAGCCGGGGCAGGACGAGGATCTTGCTGCGGCGACCGAACTCCGGTGCGATCCGCGGCTGCGCGCCGACCATCAGCACCCGTACGCCCCGGCTCGCGAGGGTGTCCGCGACGCTCATGGCCGGGCCGTCGTTGCCCCAGATCGTCACCGCGCCGGGGAGATCGTCCGACTCGTGGCGGGTGAGCCAGTCACGCAGGTCGTGGACACGCTCGCCGTCGATCCCGGGGATGGCCGGCGTGTTTCCGGCACCGCCGGTGGCCAGCACGACCGCGTCCGGGGACAGGGACGAGACCAGGGCGCCGCCGGCGCGCGTGTTCAGTCGGACATCCACGCCGCGGGCGGCGAGGCGCTCCGACGCCCACCGGAGGTAGCGCCCGAACTCCGGATTGGGCTGCTGCCTGGAGGCCAGTTCCAGCTGCCCGCCGAGCCGGTCGCGTTCTTCGAGGACCGTCACGTCGGCGCCGTTCTCCGACAGGAGGACGGCCGCGCTGAGGCCCGCGGGGCCCGCACCGACGACGACCACGCGTGGCGCGTCCCCACCCGTCCTCCCGACCGTGGGCGCCGGGAGGAATACCCGGCCCCGGCCCACTTCGGGGTTGACCGAGCAGGTGACCGCACCGTCTCCGAGCCCGTCGATGCACACGTTGCAGGCGATGCAGGGCCGGTAGCTCCCACCGGACAGCGCGGCCCGCGCCCAGGTCGGATCGGCGTGCAGCGCGCGCCCGATCGTGACGAAGTCGGTGACACCGTCGGTGATCGCCCGCGCGGCGGCCTCGGGAGTGTTGAGCCGCCCCGCCATGCCGAGCGGCAGGCCGAGCTCCCGGTACCGCCGCGCGTACGGAGCGAGGAACCCCGGGCTCCACTCGCCCGACTGGATGATCCATTCGCCGGCCTCGTAGTTGCCGGCGGAGATGTCGAGATAGTCGAGCAGGTCCAGCCGCGTCTCCGCGATGATGTCGAACTGCTGCTCCGCGGTCAGCCCGCCCTCGGCCCCCTCCACGGCCGAGACGCGCAGGCCGATCGCGAGCTCGGGCGCGGCCTCCCGTACGCGGTCGATCACCAGGGCGAGGAACTCTCCCGGATCGCCGAAACGGTCGGCCCGCCTGTTGTAGAGCGGCGACATGAACTGGTGGATGAGGTAGCCGTGCCCGCCGTGGATCTCGATGACGTCCGTACCGGCCGCGACGCATCGCGCGGCCGCCTCGCCGAACGCCCGCGCGAGCTCCTCGATCTCGCGGATCGCCAGCTCTCGGGGCATCTCGCCGCCGGACACCTCGCACGGGATCGGGCTGGGGGCGACGGCGGGGAAGCCGGACACCGTGGCCTGGACGGTCCTGCCGCCGTGGTTGAGCTCCATGCCGAGCAGGGACCCTTGGGCGTGCAGGGCGTCGGCGAGGGCGCGTACACCCGGGACGCACTCGTCGCGGTGCATGCCGAGCTGGTGGGTGCGTCCCCGGCCGTCCGCCCGTACGAAGGTGGCCTCCGTGAAGACGAGGCCCACACCCTCACGCGCGCGGCGGAGCAGGTAGTCCCGGTACAGCTCCGTCATGAAGCCTTCGGGAGTGCAGTAGTTGCGTTCCATCGGCGCGGAGACGATGCGGTTGGGCAGGCGCACCCTGCCGAGGTCGAGGGGGCGGCCGAGGACGGACTGGGCCGAGACGGCGGGTCGTTCGGTCGCGGCGGACGCGGGCACGTGGCTCCTTCTGGACGGTTTTCGCCATCCGGGCGCACGTCGTCGGGCGTCCGGATGGTGGTTCGAGAGATGACTTCCGCGACGTGCCGCCGGGCCGGGCCACACGTGACCGCTTGCCGCCGTACGTGGGCTGTGCGCCGGCGTGTACGCCGCGGGACGTCAGGACGGTCAGGCCCGCGCGGACGCCACGACCTGCAGCGCCTCGCGGTAGGCCGCGACCGTCTCGTCGATGTCGGCTTCGCTGTGTTCGGTGGAGAGGTAGAGGCGCCCGCCCACCGGGACGAAGATCCCGCGCCGCAGCAGCTCCACGGCGACGCCGTCGTAGATGCCGTAGTCGCTGGCCAGGTAGTCCGGGAAGCGGCTGCCGCCGGAGACGCCGGGCAGGCAGTGCATGAGCGCGCCGACCTGGTTGACCGTGACCGGGATGTCCACGGCGCCGAAGGCGTCCCGCACCCCGGCGGCGAGCGTGGCGCTCAGCCGGTCCATCCGCTCGTAGACCCCCGGCTTCGCGAGGACGTCGAGGGTGGCGTCGACGGCGGCGAGGACGAGCGGGTTGCCGTTGTAGGTCCCGGCGTGCATCACGCCCCGCGTGACCTGGTCGATCAGGTGCGCCCGGCCCGCGACGGCGGCGACGGGATACCCGCTGCCGATCGCCTTGGCGAGCACGATGAGGTCGGCGTCGACGGAGAAGCGCACCGCCGCGCCGCCGAGGGCGACCCGGAACCCGGTCAGCACCTCGTCGAGGACGAAGACGGCGCCCGCCTCGTCGCAGAGCCGGCGTACCCCGTCGAAGTAGCCGTCCGGGGGAGTGAACACGCCCGAGTTGCTCATGACGGCGTCCATGAAGACCGCGGCGATGTCGGAGCCCGCGCCGCCCAGCGCCTGCTCCAGCGCGTCGAGGTCGCCCCACGGCACGAGCACGACGTCGTCGAGCACGGACGGGGTCTGGCCCGGTGTGCCGAGCCCGTCCAGCCGTCCCTCGGCGTCGGGACGGTAGCCGACCAGGAACTGGTCCGACCATCCGTGGTAGTTGCCGACGAACTTGATCACCTTGTGCCGCCCGGTCGCGGCGCGGGCGAGCCGCAACGCGATCTGGGTCGCCTCGCTGCCGGTGCTGGTCCACAGCAGCTTCTCGGTGCCGGGGATGAGCGCGAGCAGCTTCTCGGCGGCGAGGTACTCGTAGGCGTGCCCCGACCCGTACGTGGCGCCCAGCCCGACCTGGCGCTGGACGGCCTCGACGATGTGCGGGTGGGCGTGCCCCGCGATGACCGGGCCCCAGCCGAGGACGTAGTCGACGTAGCTGTTGTCCTCGATGTCGACGAGGCGTGATCCGCTGCCCCCCTTCATGAAGATGGGGTGGGGCTTGGACGTCAGCCGGGCGCCGCTGGCGACGCCGCCGCCGACGACGTCCCGCGCTCGCTGCCACGCCTGGAAGGACGCGTTCCAGTTGTCGATCGCCATGATCGGCCTTTCGTCTGGTGGGGGTTCGGGGAGACCGGCCGGGGGCATCGGGGGCCCGCCCGGTCAGAGGTAGGGGGTCTCGGGCAGCACCTGGCCGCCGTCGACGACGAGCGACTGCCCGGTGATGAAGCCCGCGTCCTCCGAGGCGAGGAACGCGACGGCGGCGGCGACGTCACGTGGCGTGCCGAGGCGGCCGACCGGGATGGCCCTCGTGGCCCGCGCCACGTAGTCGGGGTCCTGCTCCGACGTCGCCTCGATCTCGATCTTTCCGGGCAGGACCGCGTTGACCGTGACGCCGTACGGCGCGAGTTCGAGCGCGACGGACCGGACGAACCCGAGCTGGGCCGCCTTCGACGCTCCGTACACGGACCAGCCGGGGTAGCCGGTGACCGGACCGGTGATCGAGGACGTCACGACGACGCGGCCCCGGCCGCCGCGGATCAGCTCGGCCTCGCACGCCTGCAGGAGGTACACCGTCCCGAAGAGGTTGGTGGCCGCGACCTCCCGCAGGTGGTCTTCGGTGATCTCGCCCAGCCGGGCCGCCGGGTAGATCCCGGCGTTGAGGCAGAGGATGTCGATCGTGCCGAACCGCTCGACGGCGTCCCGGGCGACGGCGTGGCAACCGTCGCGGCCGGAGATGTCCGCCGCCCGCGCGAGGACGCGCGCGCCGGACGGGTCGAGCGCCTCGGCGGCGGCCGCGAGCGATTCCGCGCGCCGTCCGACGATGACGACGTTCGCGCCCGCGCCGAGCAGCCTCTCGGCGATGCCGCGTCCTATCCCGGTGGCTCCCCCGGTGACGACGGCGGTCCTGCCGCGGAGTGATGAGGTCATGGAACGCGCTTTCTGCTCGGGGCGGGCGGGAGGAACACCGGAACGGTCAGATCAGGCGCGGGTCGCCGGTTTCGAGCACCTCGGCCGGCACGTTGTGGTTCTTGAGGATCCCGGCGAGCGTGCCGTCCTTGCGGATCCCGGCGAGGAACTCGTTGAACGCCTTGGTCAGCTCGGCGTTGCCGAGGTTGAACACCAGGGCGCCCTGGGCGGCCTCCTGGGTCGCCGGCACGCGGTCGTCGCCCTGGGCGACGGCGACCTTGAACTTCTCCATGTTGTAGGTCACCGCGGCCGCGATCGCGCCGTCGATCGCCGCGTCGATGCGCCCGGCGTCGAGGTCCTGCGCCATGTTCACCGGGGTCGGGTAGAGCTTGAGCTTGTCACCGAAGACCGCCTTGAGGCTCGGCACGTAGTTGTAGCCGTCGACCGTTCCGACGGTCTTCCCCTCAAGCGCCTTGATCGTGTCCGTGCCGGCGGCGGAGATGATCGCGAGCGGGTCGATGTACAGCGGGTCGCTCAGGGAGACGATCGTGGAACGTTCCTTCGTGCGGTTCCAGCCGCCGAGCGCCACGTCGGAACGGCCCTGCTGTACGCCGGGGATCACGGCGGCCGAGTTGCCGGTCTGCACGGTGATCGTGGTGCACTCGGCCTTGGCGAACAGCCGGATGATGTCGGCGTCGATGCCGCCCATGCCGCCCTCACCGGTGGTGGTGACCTGCGGGGGCATGTCGGTGACGCCGACGGTGAGCGTCCCCTTGGACACCGTGGAGAACGTGTGGGCCGGCTTGCAGTCGGCGGCGACCGTGGTGTCGCCCTCCGAGGAGCAGCCGACGAGCGCGACGGACGCGACGGTGATCGTCGACAGGAGCGCGGCGAATCGCTTGATGGACATCTTGCTCACCTCAATGGTCGTGGTGGGGGTCGGTAAGGCGGGCGGATGAGGGGGCGGGTCAGGCGAGGTGGCGGCCCATGCGCTTCTCGAGCAGCGCGGCGAGCCAGCCTGAGGGGAGGGTCACGAGGAGGTAGAGGACGCCGGCCAGGGCGAGCACGCTCGTGTACTGGAACGTGGTCGAGCCGATCGAGTAGGCGCGGCTCAGCAGCTCGGGCAGCGTGATGAGGAACACCAGCGAGGTCGTCTGGAACAGCTGGATGGCGAAGCCCATCAGGGCCGGGATCGCGATCCGGATGCCCTCGGGGAAGAGGATGAATCGGAACGTTCCCCACCGATTGATCCCGAGCGCCGCAGCGGCCTCGACGAGCCCGCGCGGGACCGCCTGCAGACTCGCCCGGATGATCTCGCTCGTGTACGCGCCGGTCATGAAGCTGAGCGCGATGACCGCCGATCCGAAAGCAGGGAGCACCAGGCCCTGGCTCGGAAGTCCGTAGTAGATGAGATAGAGGAGGACGAGGGTCGGGGTGCCTCGGCCGAATTCGACGACCGCGAGCGTGATCCAGCGGACGATCCTGTTCGGCGAGGCCACCAGCAGGGCTTCGGCGAGGCCGAGGGGAAGCCCGATGAGCAGGCTCACGACGGCGAGTTGGACGCTGACCCCGAGACCGTCGACGAGGCTGGGCAGCCAGTCGGTCCACTGTTCGATGAGTCCGTTCATCACACCGACACCTTCATCCGCAGCTTCGTGTCGAGCGTCCGGGACAGATAGGCGAGCGGCATGCTGAGCGCGATGTACAGCACGCCGGCGATGACGAACGGGGTGATGCCGTCACTGCCCGAGCGGGCCTGTGCCGTCGCGCGGAACGCGATCTCGGCGACGCCGATCGTCGAGGCGAGCGACGAATCCTTGAGCAGACCGATGCCGTACGTGGCGGCGGAGGGAAGGCAGACGCGGAAGGCCTGCGGCGCGACGATGCGGGTGAATATGCCCACCTGGCCGAAGCCGAGCGCCTGTGCCGCCTCGGTCTGCCCCGCGTGCACCGAGAGGAGACCCCCACGGTAGATCTCCGCGAGGTACGCGCACGAGATGACGCCGAGCCCGCCGATCGCCGCGGTCAGCGGGTCGAGCTTGATCACGTCGGAGCTCACACCGAAGTAGAGGATGAAGATCCACACCACGGGCGGAACCCCGCGGAGGACGTCGATGAGCGCCCGGGTGAGCACCCGCACCACGCCGAACCGGGACGTGCGCAACAGGACGAGCGGGACGCCGAGGATCGCGCCGATGAGGAACGACGAGATCGTGATCACCACTGTCATCACGATCGCGTTCCCCAGGACGTCAAGCGGGATCAACGGTCGATCACCGCCTTGAGGAACCGCTGGGTGCGTGGGTTGGCGGGACTGGAGAGCACCTGCGCCGGATCGCCCTGCTCGATGATCCCCCCGTCGGCCATCATCACGACGCGGTCGGAGACGTCCTGGGCGAAGTGGATCTCGTGCGTGACGACGACCATGGTCATGCCCGAGGCGGCGAGTTCGCGCATCACCGCGAGGACGTCGAGGCCCAACTCGGGATCGAGAGCGGAGGTGGGCTCGTCGAAGAGCATGACCTCGGGCTCCATGGCGAGGGCGCGCGCGATGGCGATGCGCTGCTGCTGCCCGCCGGAAAGGCGGGCGGGATACGAGCCGGCCTTGTCGGCGAGCCCCACCCGCTCCAACAACTCCATCGACCGCCGGCGCGCGGCCTTGGTGTCCCGGCCGAGTACGTACTCCTGCGCGAGGGACACGTTCCTGAGGACAGAGAGATGGGGGAAGAGGTTGAAGGACTGGAAGACCATGCCCGCCGTCTTGCGCAGAGTTTCGAGGGTGCGCACCGGAATCTTGGCGGGCAGATCGATGACGGTGTCGCCGATCGTGATCCGGCCGGAGTCGGGCCGTTCCAGAAGGTTCAGACAGCGCAGGAGCGTGCTCTTTCCGGCACCGCTCGGGCCGATCATGGCGACGACCTCGCCCCGCTGGATCTCGATCGATACGCCGTCGAGGACGGTGTGGTCGCCGTAGCTCTTCTTCAGGTTCGCGACCGAGATCATGGGGCGGGTCCCGTTCGCGTGCTGTGGTTCGGGAGGGAGCGTCAACTGCGTCATCTTCCTTGCCGTGCGGTGGGCTCGGGGTCAGGTGGTGCGGTTCGTTCTGCTTTCACGTGCAGAGGGCCGGATCGCACTCGAAGGGGGTCGGGCGTGAAGGTCGACGCCGGATCGCGCGGCGGGCCGGGCGTCGACGGTGCCGGTTCGAGGGGCGGGCAATATTGGAATACTGTTCCAAGAACTGCCGGTTTCCGGACTATTGCGTTCTCGTTGCGGCCGTGAGCTGGAGGAAGTGATCGCGCATCCGGTCGCGATCGGGTGAGGCGTCGGCGAAGATCCTCATCCCGTCCGCGGCCTGCTCGACCACCATCTGTCCGCCGTCGACGACCCGGTGCCCTCGTGCGCGGGCGAGCCGGACCAGCGCGGTTTCGGTCGGCCGATACACCACGTCCGCGACCCACGCCCCGGACGGAAGCTCGGTGACGTCGAACGGCAGGCCGGGCGAATGGTCCATGCCGACGGGTGTCGCGTTGACGACGCCGCACGCGGTGGCGACCGCGTCGTGCACCTGTGCGCCATCGATCGCCCGGAGCTCCGCGCCGGGGAAGTACGGGGCGAGCCGCCCGACCAGGGCCGTCGCCCGCGCCGCGTCGGTGTCGCACACGAGCAGCCGGTCGGCCCCGAGATCGAGCGCGGCGTACGCGGTGGCCGAACCGGCGCCGCCCGCCCCGAGTTGGACCACAGACCCCGCCCCTCCGTCACCGACGGTCCGCGCCAGGGCCGAGCGGAAGCCGGTCACGTCGGTGTTGCACCCGATCCAGCCCGCGCTGCCCCGGACCAGCACGTTGACCGCGCCGATGCGCCGTGACTGCTCGTCGATCGCCTCCAGGTGGGGAAGGATCGCCTGCTTGTAGGGATAGGTCACGTTGAAGCCGTCGAAACCGAGCGCCAGCGCCTGGGTGAGGAGCGTGGGGAGATCGGCGGCGGATAACCCGGATGCCGCGAGGTCGACCGGCTTGTATACGTAGCGCAGGCCGAGCCGGGCGGCCTCCCGTTCGTGCAGCGCCGGGCTGAGCGAACCCACGACGCCGTCGCCGATGAGCCCGATCAGGTAGCTCGGCTCGGGCCTCAGTCGCGTCGGCACGAAGTCTCCTCATGGTCGGGGGCGCGCGAACGGGTTCTCACCGCGTGGCGATCCCATCGAGGGGAAGGGCGGGGAATTTTTGAAACGCCGTTTCGGAATGCCGTTCCGGAATGGCGTTTTAGTATTCAACCCGTCGCCGATGGCCCGGTCAAGAGGCAATGCTGACCGGCCGCGTGATCAAAGCGCTGACCAGGGAGTTCATCGTGCTTTTGGGGTCTGGGCGGACGGCGGCGACCAGCGGTGATCGCGGGATCCGGGCCAGATGACCTCGTCTCGACGCCCCGTCGTCGGCCGGTGAATATGTCGACGGCCAGGACCGTCGCGCCCGGGAGGTGCCGATCCGGCAGGTCCCGGGCGATGCGTTCGACGACGCGTGGTCCGGCGGTCAAGGGGGCGGAGGTGGTGCCCGGGCATGTGCCGTCGGGCGCGAGCCGTACCGGCCGGAAGGTGTCCCGCGGACCCGCGCCGAGGCGAGGATCCGCGGGAGGCTACCTAGAATCCGGCGGTGATGGAGGTGAACTCCCAGTTCTGCTGGGAGATGCCGCTGCAGTTCTCCGCCACGCCGCCGCCGGGGCAGGGGCGGTCGCGGTTGACGGACCAGAAGGCGAGGCGGGTCAGGCCCTTGGACAGCGCCCAGTCGCGGATCTGGGTCCAGGTCGCCGGGCTGGTCAGCTCCTGCTGGTCGGACAGGCCGTTCATGCCGGAGATGCCCATGTGGGCGTAGGCCTGCGCGTCGGTCCAGCCGTTGGCGGACTTCAGCGCGTTCTTCAGGCCCTCGGCGGCGTTGACGGTGTTCTGGTACATGTTCGCGCCGCCGCCGAAGTCGAACGGCATGATCGTGTAGTTGTCGATGTCGACGCCGAGCGCCTTCGCCTGGTTGATCAGGCGGACGCCGTGGGAGTTCGGGCCCGTGGTGGTGGTGCCGAAGGTGACGACGACCTTGACGTTCGGGTTGTTCTGCTTGACGATCTTCAGGCCGTTGAGGATGCGGTCCTGGACCGTATAGTTCTCGAACTCGTCGGTGTTCTCGATGTCGAAGTCCACGACGGCGGGGCCGACCGCGTTGATGACCTGCTGCACGGCGCCGGCGAAGGCGGCCGGGGTGGAGCAGTTCGGGCCGAGCTTGTTGCCCTGCCAGCCGCCGAAGGAGATCTGGACGCTACCGCCCTTGGACTTGATCGTCGAGATCGCCTGCGCGTCGACGCCTCCGGCGAGCTGACGCTGGCCGTCCCACGCCGGGGTGCAGCCGCCGCTGGACAGGATGAAGGCCATCGTGAACGACTTGATCCCGGTGGCGTCCATGACCGTGCCCGCGTTCGGCGGGTCGCCCCAGCCCATGTAGAGGTACGGCGCGCCCGCCAGCCGGCCGCCGGTCGTGCATCCGGTGGTGCTGCCGGTCACGGAGCCGCTGGCCGCCGACTCGCCGTTCGCGTTGTACGCCTTGACGGTGTAGGTGTGCGACGAGCAGGCGGACAGGCCGGAGATCGTGGCGGACGTACCGGTGACCTGGGCGACCTGCGTGCCGCCCTCGTAGACGCGATAGCCCGTCACGGTGCCGCTCGACGCGGACCAGGACAGCGAGATCGACGCGTTCGTGCCGCCGGTCACCGCGGGCGTGCCGGGCGTGCCCGGCGCGCCGTTGCCGCCCTGGGTGCTGGCGTTCAGCGTGTTGCTCGGGTCGGAGAGGTTGTTCGCGGCGTCCTTGGCGCGAACGGTGTAGGCGTACGAGGTGCCCGCCGCCAGGTTGCCGTCGGTGTAGGTGGTGCCGGTGACGGTCGTCACCAGGCTCCCGCCTCGATAGACGTTGTAGCCGGTGACGCCGACGTTGTCGGTGGAGGCGTTCCAGGCCAGCGAGATGCTGCTGGTCGTGCTGCCCGTGGTGCGGAGGTCGCCCGGGGCGGTCGGCGGCGTCGGGTCGCCGCCGCCGGAGACGACCTTCCACAGGGCCGGGACGACGGGCGGCTCCCACCCGGGGAGGGAGGTGTGGCCCTGGACGCATTCGTAGTCGACGCCGTTGTACGTGACCCGGCTGCCGGTGCTGTAGGCGGTCCATGCCTGCCAGGCCGGATAGGCGGCCATCGTGGTCGAGGCGCCGTACGCGACGGGTGTGGTGGCGCTGACGCCGGCGACGGACATCGCGAGGGCGGCGAGCACCGCCGTCGCCATGCGACGGAATCTCATGCGTGCTCCTTAGGGGAGGGTGGCGAGGTGGGGCTTGACGGTCTTGGAGAAGTTCCAGTTGTTGCCGGCGTCCCAGTTGATGGACCAGGTCATCGCGCCCCTGATCTCCGGGTACGCGCGCGGCGGCACGAAGGTCCCGCAGTTGGTCCGGGTCGCCAGGCAGGTGAGGGCCTGGTTGACGAGCGAGGGCGAGAGGACGCCGCCGCCGGCGGCGCCGGGTCCGGCGGGCAGGCCCAGGGCCACCTGGTCGGGGCGCAGGCCGTTCTCCAGCTGGATGCAGGCCAGCGCGGTCATGAAGTTGACCGTCCCCTGCGAGTAGGCGAACGACTGGTCGCAGCCGAGCATGGAGCCGGAGTTGTAGTACTGCGTGTGGACGACGGTGAGGATGTCCTTGATGTTCAGCGCGAGCTTGAAGTACTCCATCCCGGTCGACTGCATGTCGATCGTCTGCGGCGCCATCGTGATGATCAGGCCCGCGCCCACCTTGGTGCGCAGCGCGCGCAGCGCCTGGGCCATGTAGGTGGCGTTGAGACCGTTCTCCAGGTCGATGTCCACCCCGTCGAAGCCGTAGCTCTGGATCAGGGCGTACACGGAGTCGGCGAACTTCGTCGCGGCGGTGGCACCGGCCACCTGGACCCGGCCGGCCTCGCCGCCGACCGAGAGGATGACCTTCTTGCCGCGCGCGTGCAGGGTCTGCAGGTCGGCCTTGAACTGCGCGTCGGTGTAGCCGCCGAGCGAGGCGGACAGGCCGGGGTCGACGCCGAAGGTGACCTCGCCGGGAGTCGAGGTGGCCTCGCCGAACGCGACGGCGACCAGGTCGTACTCGTCGGGCACGGCCGACAGCTTGAGCTCGACGGTCGGGTTGTCGAAGTTGTGCCAGTAGCCGGTGAGGAAGTGCTTGGGCAGCGGGCCGATCGGGCACCCGGTGGTGGTGACGGTGACGGGGTCGCTCGCCGGGCCCTCGCCGACCGAGTTGTACGCCGTGACCGTGTAGGTGTAGCTCGTGCAGGCGGTCAGGCCGGTGATCGCGTGGGAGGTGCCGCTGACGGTGGCCACCATGGTGCCGCCACCGCGGACCCGGTAGCCGGTGACCGTGCCGGTCGCCGCGGGCCAGCTCAGAGTGAGGCCGGTGTCGCCGACCTGGCCGGCGGTGACCGTTCCCACTTTCCCGGGTACGCCGCTGGAGCAGCCGGTCGTCGAGCCGGAGACGGAGTCGCTCGCCGCCGACTCGCCCGCCGAGTTGTACGCCGTGACCGTGTAGGTGTGCGACGAGCACGTGGCCAGGCCGGTGATCGTGGCGCTGGTCCCGGACACCGAGGCGCGCTCCGTCGTGCCCTCGTAGACGCGGTAGCCGGTCACGGTGCCCGAGGACGCGCCCCAGCTCAGGGAGATCGAGCCGTTCGTCGCTCCGGTGACGCTCGGGGCGCCGGGCTTGCCGGGCGCCTGGACCTCCGAACCGCCGCAGGCGCCGCCGTTCACGGTGCAGTTGGAGATGGCGGAGAAGTTGCCGGGGGTGCCGTTGAAGCCGAAGCTCTGGCTCGCCCCTGCGGCCAGCGCCCCGGCCCAGCTCGGCGGGGTGAAGGTGTAGTGCTGCCCGCTGCGGGTCATGGTCGCGTCCCACGCCGACGGGATGGAGAACCCGGCGGGCAGGTCGAACTGCACGTTCCAGTTGACCGGCGAGGACGTGCCGTTGGTGACGGTCACCTTGCCCTCGAACCCGGAGCCCCAGTCCTGGGTCTTGGTGAAGGTGGCGGTGACCGACGCCGCCTGCGCGGGCAGCGCGACGAGGCTCAGGAACAGGGTCGCCAGTGCGACCAGGGTGGCGCGTAATCTCATGTGCACCTCGGGTCGGTGATGGGGGGTGCCGTACGGCCCACGCCCGAGGAGGCGGCGGGCGCGAGCCGTACGGGGGGGGCCGCGATCGGGGGAGCGCGTCGCGGGCCGCGGTCGCGGAGCGGCTGAGGTCCCGGCCGCTCCGCGGGTCAGGTCGGGCGGTCGTCCATGACGGCGGTGCGGATCCCGCCGTCATGCGGGCGCGCGGGGTTTGCGGGGGCGGTCAGGGCGAGTA